>JBOIFQ010000030.1:0-6497 GCA_050741655.1 Burkholderiales bacterium
AACTCCATGCGGTCGAGCTCGCGCAAAAGGTCGTTCGGGAATTCGATGTCGGCCTTGTCGATTTCATCTATCAGCACCACCGCCGGTGTGTGCGCTTCAAACGCTTCCCACAGCACGCCCCTGACGATGTAGTTGGCGATATCCTGCACGCGCTCGTTGCCGAGCTGCGAATCGCGCAAACGCGACACCGCGTCGTATTCATAAAGCCCCTGCTGCGCCTTGGAAGTGGATTTGATATGCCATTGCAGCAGCGGGCGCTGCAGGGCCTGCGCTACTTCCAGCGCCAGCATGGTCTTGCCGGTGCCGGGTTCGCCCTTCACCAAGAGCGGGCGCTCCAGCGTCACCGCGGCATTCACCGCCATCATCAGATCTTCGGTGGCGACGTAGGATGCGGTGCCGGTAAAGCGCATGGGGAAGTTTCGGCTAAGAAATTACTGATTATACTCGATGCGGGGTTATAATTAATTCATGTCCGCCGTCATCACTGCTTCCCCGCGCTCCGCGCTGCTGGCGGAGTTGCGCCGTATTCTGCCGGCGCCGGCGGTACTGGCCGAGACCGAGGATCTGAAACCCTACGAATGCGACGGCTTGTCCGCTTACCGCCAGTTGCCCATGCTGGCGGTGCTGCCGGAAAACGAGGAACAGGTAAGCCGCGTGCTGCGCCTGTGCCATCAATATAAGGTGCCGGTGGTGGCGCGCGGTTCCGGCACCGGACTTTCCGGCGGCGCGCTGCCGCATGCCGAGGGCGTGCTGCTGTCGCTGTCTAGATTCATGCGCATTCTGGAAATTGATCCCGCCGCGCGCAGCGCGCGCGTGCAGCCGGGCGTGCGCAATCTGGCGATTTCGCAGGCCGTGGAGCAATACGGTCTTTATTACGCGCCCGACCCGTCGAGCCAGATCGCGTGCAGCATCGGCGGCAACGTGGCGGAAAATTCCGGCGGCGTGCATTGCCTGAAATACGGACTCACCGTGCACAACATTCTCAAACTGCGGGTTGTCACCATCGAAGGCGAGGTGCTGGAAATCGGCAACGAGGCGCTCGACGCGCCGGGCTATGATCTGCTGGCGCTGATGACCGGCTCCGAGGGCATGCTGGGCGTGATCACCGAAATCACGGTGAAATTGCTGCCGCTGCCGGAGCGCGCGCAGGTGGTGCTGGCCGCTTTCGACGATATCGGCAAGGCCGGCGACGCGGTCGCCAATATCATCGCCGCCGGCATGGTTCCGGCCGGGCTGGAGATGATGGACCAGCCCGCCACGCGCGCGGTGGAGCAATTCGTGCACGCCGGTTATCCGCTCGACGCGGTGGCGATACTGCTGTGCGAATCGGACGGCAACGCCGAGGAAGTAAGCGAGGAAATCGCGCGCATGCGCGAAGTGATGGAACAAAGCGGCGCCACCGAAGTGCGGGTGTCGCAAAACGACGCCGAGCGCGAAAAATTCTGGGCCGGACGCAAGGCGGCGTTTCCGGCAGCGGGGCGCATTTCGCCGGATTACTATTGCATGGACGGCACCATTCCGCGCAAGCGCCTGGCCGAAGTGCTGCGTGCGATCGCGCAAATGGAAAAGAAATATGATCTGCGCTGCGCCAATGTGTTTCACGCCGGCGACGGCAACCTGCATCCGCTGATACTTTATGATTCCAACCTGGCGGACGAACTGCGGCGCGCCGAGGAATTCGGCGGCGAAATCCTGGAACTGTGCGTCGCCGTCGGCGGCACCATCACCGGTGAGCACGGTGTCGGCATGGAAAAAATCAAGCAGATGTGCGTGCAGTTCAAAACCGCCGAGCTGGAGATTTTCCACGGCGTGAAGCTGGCATTCGACGGCGCCGGCCTGCTCAATCCCGGCAAGGCGGTGCCGACGCTTAACCGCTGCGCCGAATTCGGACGCATGCACGTGCACGCCGGACAAACCAAATTTCCCGATCTGCCGCGATTCTGACTTGGAAATATCTTGAACCGCCAAGGACGCGAAGAACGCCAAGAAAAAGCAAATACTTGAGCCACGGAGAACACAGAGCAAGACAAATCTTATAGGGTTTTTCTCAGTGATCTCTGTGGCTAAAGCTTTAAGGGCGTCATTGGCAGTTTCATAAGTTATGGACAATCTAATCGAGCAATTCTCCGAAACCATCCAGCGCGCGGTGGAAAATAAAACCCCGCTGCGCATCCGCGGCGGCGCCGGCAAGGATTTTTACGGCGGCCGCTTGCAAGGCGAAATTCTCGATACCCGCGCTTACCGCGGCATCGTGGATTACGAACCCACCGAGTTGATGCTGACCGCGCGCGCCGGCACGCCGCTGGCTGAAATCGAATCCGCGCTGCGTGAAAAAAACCAGATGCTGGCGTTCGAGCCGCCGCATTTCGGAACCCATGCCACGCTCGGCGGCTGCATCGCCAGCGGTTTATCCGGCCCGCGCCGCGCGGCGGCGGGTGCGGTGCGCGATTTTGTTCTGGGCGTGCGCGTGCTGGATGGTCAAGGCCGCGATTTGCGCTTCGGCGGGCAGGTGATGAAAAACGTCGCCGGCTACGATGTGACGCGCCTCATGACCGGCGCGCTCGGCACGCTGGGATTGATGCTCGAAGTTTCGCTCAAGGTGCTGCCGCTGCCCAAAGCAGAAGCGACGCTGCGTTTCAGTTTCCCGGAAAATAAAACCATCGAGATGCTGAACCAATGGGCGTGCAAGCCGTTGCCGGTTTCGGCGAGCGCTTATGGCGGCGGCGAATTGAGTGTGCGCCTGTCGGGCGCGGCGAGCGCGGTGGCAGCGGCATGCAAAAAACTGGGCGGCGCACGCATGGACAATATGCAGGCAAATGATTTTTGGACCGCGATACGCGAGCAAACCGATGTTTTTTTTCAGGACGATGCGCCGCTGTGGCGGCTTTCGATCAAATCCACCACGCCGCCGCTGAAACTCTCCGGCGTGCAATTGATTGAATGGGGCGGGAGCCTGCGCTGGCTGAAAAGCGATGCGAAGGCGCAATCAATCCGGGAAACCGCGGCGGCGGCAGGCGGTCACGCCACGCTGTTCCGCGCCCGGGATAAAAGCGCGGGTGTGTTTCATCCGCTGCCGCCGGCGCAGCTCGACATCCACAAAAAACTCAAGCAAACTTTCGATCCGGCGGGGATTTTCAATCCCGGCAGAATGTATGATTTTTAACCGCCGAAGAAACCCCTGAAAACTTTAGCCACAGAGATCACGGAGATCACTGAGAAAAACCCGATAAGATTCCGATAAGATTTGTCTTACTCCGTGTTCTCTGTTTAAATCTTTCACCGCGATGGACGCGAAGTACGCAAAGGAAAATCAAAACAATATGGAATGCTTTACTTGGCGTCCTTGGCGTACTTGGCGGTTCAATATTGAATTAAATGCAAACCAATCTCGCCGCTTTTATTAAAGACACGCCGCAAGGCCGGGAAGCCGACGCGATTCTGCGCGCCTGCGTGCATTGCGGTTTCTGCAACGCCACCTGCCCCACTTATCAATTGCTGGGCGACGAACTCGACGGCCCGCGCGGGCGTATTTATCTCATCAAGCAAATGCTGGAAGGCGTGGCGCCCAGCGAGAAAACGCAATTGCATCTCGACCGCTGTCTCACTTGCCGCGCCTGCGAAACCACCTGCCCTTCCGGCGTGCGCTACGGACGCCTCGCCGACATCGGCCGCGATTTGATGGAGCAGCGCGTGGAACGCGGTTTTGCCGAGCGCGCCAAACACGCACTGCTGCGCGGCGTGTTGCCCAATCCGCGCTTATTCAATCTTCTGCTCAGGCTGGGGCAGTTGCTGCGCCCGCTGCTGCCGGAAAAAATCCGGCGCAAGATTCCCGCCGCCGCGCGGCAGAGCGCACGCCCGGTTGCGCAGCATGCGCGCAAGATGCTGTTGCTGGAAGGCTGCGTGCAGCCCGCGCTCGCGCCCAACATCAATGCCGCCACCGCGCGCGTGCTCGATAAACTCGGCATTTCCATGCTGTCCGCCCAGGGCTGCTGCGGCGCGATCACTTATCATCTCAATGCGCAGCAAGCGGCTCTCGGGCAAATGCGCCGCAATATAGATGCGTGGTGGCCTGCCGTTGAAAGCGGCGCGCAGGCGCTGGTGATCAGCGCCAGCGGCTGCGGCGCGCTGGTGAAAGAGTATGGCCATTTGCTGCGGGACGATCCCGCTTACGCGCAAAAAGCGCGCCGTGTTTCCGCGCTGGCAAAAGATGTAAGCGAAATCATTGCTGAAAATAAAGATAACATCGCCGCGCGCATGAAAAAACCCGTGGTGGATTCCAGGCTGGCTTTCCATGCGCCCTGCACCTTGCAGCACGCGCTGCAATTAAACGGTGTGGTGGAAGAACTGCTGACCGGCCTGGGATTTGCATTGACCGGCGTGCCCGATGCGCATTTGTGCTGCGGCTCGGCGGGCACTTATTCGATTTTGCAGCCCGCGCTTGCGCAACAACTGCTAAAGAATAAAATCAGCGCGCTGGAATCGGGGCGGCCGGAAAAAATTCTCACCGCCAATATCGGTTGCCTCAATCATTTGCAAAGCGCCACCGCATTGCCGGTGCGTCATTGGATAGAAATTTTAGACCAGCATCTCAGCTAGCCCGCACCGGTAATCGCGCGCCGCACATTGGCGAGCGGCGCCTGCTCATCGAAAATCACGCCGCGCCCCTGCACTTCCACGCCCAGTTCTTTCCACAATTCGGTTAGGGACATGTCCACCGGCGTGGCGCGCATTTTTTCATAAAGCTCGGTGAGCACCGTCACGCCGGTGGCGGCATCGCCGATTTTGAACGCGCGCCGCAAATCCCAGTCTTCTTCGATATTGCCGCCGGCCGCCACGATGGCGCGCAAGGCATCCTGCAGCCCGTGACGATTTTGCGTGCGCTTGCGGATTTCAATGTCGGCTAATAAACAGAATAGCGCGCCGCCCCAATAAGTGCGCCCCCAGGTGGGCGTGAAATCGAGTCCGCGGTCGCCCGCTTGCGGCATGCCATGCGGCATGCCCGAGATCATATCGCCCCATATTTTTTCCGCGCTCAATTGCCCGGCGCGGACGCGCGCGATCGGCTCCACATAAGTGGCGATGCCTTCCTCGATCCAGTTATGGCCGTTGCCCACCGAGGGAAACGCCAGATGCACCAGCTCGTGCACCAGTATCCAGTCTTTTTCCAGTTGCGCGCTGTTGGTTTCGCGCCCCAGCGAAATCCGTATCGAGGCGGAGGGATAACCGAAGGTTTTACCCGACCGCACGCCGGTTCCCGCAGTGGGCGTGACGGTAAGCCGCAGGTTTTTCACCGGGAAGCGTCCGTAATAGCCGGCCACCGCCTGCGCTGATTTTGCTATCCATTCGAGCACCGTGGCTTGCGGCAAATCCAGTTCGCCCGGCGCGAACACCACTTCCAGCGTGCCGCCGCCAATATCGAGTTGCGTGCTGCCGGCAGCGTGCGCGCCGAGGGGCGCGCTGCACAACAACAGACATAAAGCGTAAAGATTTTTCATTTTTGGAAGAAGAATAAAGTCGCGGCAGCAGCTTCGACTCAAAACGCGCGGGCAAGTTCGCGGTCAGGCGGCAACTGCTCAAAGCTGGCGCGCGAGCGCCCACGCCACATGTTCGCGCACCAGCGCCGATGGATGGTCGCGGCGCGCTTGCAGCGCCGCTCGTGCCGCCGCCGAGCGCGGCGCATTGCCCAACCCCACCGCGAGATTGCGCAGCCAGCGCTCGTAGCCGATGCGGTGAATGGCGCTGCCCGCGAGTTTGCTATGAAATTCCTCTTCGTTCCAGCCGAAGAGGGTGATCAGCTCGGCATTATCCAGGCCGTGGCGCACCGCGAAATCCGGCTCGCTTGAAGGCTGCGCATATTTGTTCCAGGGACAGATGAGCTGGCAATCGTCGCAGCCATAGACGCGGTTGCCCAGCAGCGGGCGCAGTTCCTCGGGAATGCTGCCCGGGTGTTCGATGGTGAGATAGGAAATGCAGCGCCGCGCATCGAGTTGGTAGGGTGCGGTAATCGCCTGCGTCGGGCAGATTTCAATACATTTTTCGCAGCTGCCACAGTGTTCGGATTGCGGCGCGTCCACCGGCAAAGACAAATTAGTATAAATCTCACCCAGAAAAAACCACGAACCGGTTTCGCGCGTGAGCAATAAAGTATGTTTGCCGCGCCAGCCCAGGCCGGCTTGGCGCGCCAGCTCCACTTCCATCACCGGCGCGCTGTCGGTGAACACGCGGCAGTGCGCGTCGCCGGCATGTTCGCGGATTTTGTCCGCCAGTTGCTGCAAACGCGCGCGCAACACTTTGTGGTAATCGCGCCCGGTGGCGTAACGCGCAATGTAGGCTTTGTTTGCGTCGTTCAACACCTCCCAACTGTCACGCGCCTGTGGCGGCTGATAATCGAGGCGCACCGAAATCACGCGCAGCGTGCCGGGCAAAAGCTTGGCGGGGCGGCTGCGTTTCATCCCGTGTTTTGCCATATAATCCATGTCGCCGTGCCGGCCCTGGTC
>JBOIFQ010000031.1:0-5995 GCA_050741655.1 Burkholderiales bacterium
ATCCGGCGCTCCAGGCCCTGCACCAATCAAATACACCTTGCTTAGGAACCTCATGTATCCACCATCATTCCCGCGGCGACTGTGTTATGCGTGGCTTCATCAATCATGATAAAGCAGCCAGTAGCCCGGTTTTTGTCATAAGCATCGCACATCAAGGGTTGCTGCGTTTTCAGCCTGGCGCGCCCGATCTCACTCATTTTGAGTTGCGGCACGCTGTCCTGCTGCAGGGTATTCACATCCACGCGGTAGTCGAGTTTCGAAACCAAACCCTTCACCGTCTTGGCGGCGTGCTTGACGAAATACTTGCGGCGCAAATCCAGCGGCTGTTCGGAGAGCCAGCACAGCATGGCGTCGAATTCCCTGGCGACACGCGGCTGGTTGCCGCTTTTCACAATCATGTCGCCTCGCGAAATGTCAATATGGTCTTCGATCCTGAGAGCGACGGATTGCGGCGCAAACGCCAGCTCGTGCGTGGCATTGTAAGTGGCAATCTCTTTTACTTTTGAAGTCAGCCCTGAGGGCAGCACCGTGATGCTATCGCCGACCTGAATCTCGCCCGACTCAATGCGCCCCATGTAGCCGCGGTAATCCTGGTATGCCGGGTCAGCCGGACGGCACACCCATTGCACCGGGAAGCGGAAATCGCTGGTATTGATGTCGCTCGCAATCTCGATGGTTTCCAGCAATTCAAGCAGCGGCGTACCGTCGTACCAAAGCAGGTTTTCACCCCGCTCCACCACCATGTCGCCGTGCAGCGCGGAAATCGGAATATAGTGCACATCGTGCAGGTTGAGGTGGCTCACGAAAGCTGAAAATTCCTTCTTGATGGAGTTAAACACGTCCTGCGAATATCCTACCAGGTCCATTTTATTCACCGCCACCACCAGGTGTGGAATCCCGACGAGCGACGCGATGTAAGCATGCCGACGCGACTGGGTGAGCACGCCTTTACGCGCGTCAATCAAAATCACCGCGAGATTGGCGGTGCTGGCGCCGGTCACCATGTTGCGGGTGTACTGCTCGTGGCCGGGCGTATCAGCGATAATGAACTTGCGCCTGGGCGTGGCGAAATAGCGGTAGGCCACGTCTATGGTAATGCCCTGCTCGCGCTCGGCCTGCAGGCCATCAGTGAGCAGCGACAAGTCCACCCCGTTCATTCCCCTGCGCCGGGTGGTTTTTTCAATCGCCGAGAGCTGGTCCTCGAGAATCGATTTGGAATCGTAAAGCAACCGGCCGATGAGTGTGCTTTTGCCGTCATCCACGCTGCCTGCCGTGATGAAGCGCAGCAGTTCCGTGTTCGGGAGAGCGATTTTTTCGATGGCGGACATATTTAATTCAACTTATAGACAGGATCTACAGGATTCAGCGGGATTAACAAGATTAAATCCTGTAAATCTTTAAAAATCCTGTTAATCCTGTCCATGTTTTATGCCTTTGCATTCTTCGCGTCCTTGCGAGTTTTAAGATTCTCGATTCGTAATAGCTGCGTATTAATCATCATTAAATTCTTAAATCAAAATCTGAATCAGACAGGATTTACAGGATTCAGCGGGATTAACTAAATTAAATCCTGTAAATCTTTAAAAATCCTGTTAATCCTGTGAATTAAGATTTTTCTCCATCTCATTAGCAAAATTTAAAAATAACCTTCCTTTTTCCGCAATTCCATCGAAGCTTCGGAGGTCTGGTCATCCATGCGCGTGGCGCCGCGCTCGGTGATGCGCGTGGCAGCGGTCTCGGCGATGATTTGTTCCAGGGTGATGGCGTTGGATTCCACTGGGCAGGTGCAAGTCATGTCGCCCACGGTGCGGAAGCGCACCATGATGTTTTCCGTTTTTTCCCCCGCCTGCGGCTGCACCAGATGCGTCACCGGCAACAAGCCGCCGCTGCGGCGGATCACCGCGCGCTGGTGGGCGCGGTAAATCACCGGGATTTCCAGCTGCTCTTTCAGGATGTACTGCCACACGTCGAGTTCGGTCCAGTTGCTGATGGGAAACACGCGCATGTGCTCGCCGGGATGCACCTTGGTGTTGTAAAGGTCCCACAGTTCGGGGCGCTGGTTCTTGGGATCCCATTGACCGAAATCATCGCGGAAAGAAAAAATCCGTTCTTTCGCGCGCGCTTTTTCCTCGTCGCGCCGTGCGCCGCCGATGCAGGCGTCGAAACCGTGCTCGGCGATGGTGTCGAGCAACGTCACCGATTGATGCACATTGCGGCTCTCGCCCGGGCTTTTCAATCGCACCCGGCCTTTGCGCATGGATTCTTCCACCGCGCCCACGATCAGGCGTTCGCCCAGTTGCTCGACGCGGTGGTCGCGGAAAGCGATCACCTCGGGAAAATTATGGCCGGTGTCTATGTGCAGCAGCGGGAACGGAAAGCGCGCGGGGCGGAAAGCTTTTTCCGCCAGGCGCAGCAGCACGATGGAATCCTTGCCGCCGGAAAACAGCAGCGCCGGATTTTTACATTCCGCCGCCACTTCGCGCAGGATGGGGATGGATTCGCTTTCCAGCACTTCCAGATGGCTAAGAGAGTGCGGTTTCGCGCCGCAAGCTTGCTGCTTGCGCAAAAGAGATAAGCCGTTCATGCCGCCTCGCTTTTGCGGTGCAAACCGCACTCTTTATTCTGCGCATCTTCCCACCACCAGCGTCCGGCGCGAATGTCTTCTCCCGGCGTGATGGCGCGCGTGCAAGGCGCGCAGCCGATGCTGGCATAACCCTGGTCGTGCAAAGCGTTGTACGGCACGTTGTGCTCGCGCACATAAGCCCAGGTTTCTTTTTCGCTCCAGTCATAGAGCGGATTGAATTTTTGCAAGCCGTGATCCTTATCGTATTCGGATTCTGCAACAGCGCTGCGCGTCACCGATTGCTGGCGGCGGATTCCGCTCACCCAGGCTTTTTTGCCGGCCAGCGCA
Organism: Burkholderiales bacterium; assembly: GCA_050741655.1. Lineage (GTDB taxonomy): Bacteria > Pseudomonadota > Gammaproteobacteria > Burkholderiales > JAHFRG01 > JAHFRG01. Next base: position 2,912 of record JBOIFQ010000031.1, read on the forward strand.
CGCCGCAGCGGCTCCACCTTGCGCATGAAGCAGCACGCCTTGCGCAATTCCACACTTTGGTAAAACGCGTTCGGCCCGTGCTCCAGCACATATTGCTCCACCGTTTGCGTTTGCGGAAAATAGGCGCGCACTTTCACGCCGTAGCGCTCAGCGGTCTGTTTCATCAGCGCATAAGTTGCTTCCGGCAGGCGTCCGGTGTCGAGAGTGAAAATTTCGATTTCCGGCGCGCAGCGCGCAATGAGATCAATCAGCACCATGTCTTCCACGCCGAAGCTGCTGGCGAAAACAGCGGGTGCGTAATCTTTCTCGATACGCAAAAGCAGCGCCTGCGCACTTTTGGTTTTGCGCTCCAGCACCGCTCTGGCTTCGGGTGAGAGCTGAGTATAGGCCGGCATGTTCAGGCCACGGCGTGGATACGCGAGGAGACGGTTTTTTGCGCCACCGGCAGCGCGCCGGAAAGATCCAGCTGGCGGTCACGCGCAAGGCACAGTTCGGCAATCGCCAAAGTCCAGGCGTCCTGCCGGGCGAACAGGGGATTGAGTTCCTTGTCTGTCCAGTCCTCGGAATGGTTGGCGAACGTGGAAACGAAGTCTATCAGTTCCTCGCCTAGTGACGGCTGTTCCGGCAACAGGCGCGCCAGTTCCGCGCCGAGATCGGCCAGCGCTTCCTGCTTGTAATTGCCGCCGAGCAGATTGACCACGCCCTGCCCGATGAGGCGCGCGATGGCCTCGGCGCATTTCACCGCCTCGCCGTATTTGCGCTGGAATACCAGCGCATTGCGATAGCCGCGCTCGTGCGCCGCTTCGAAGAAATTGGAACCGACCAGCATTTGCGTGGCGCCGGCGCATTCGCCGCCGCCCAGTTGCAGCACTTTGAAATCCTTGCTGTCGCCATGGTCGCGCAACACCGCGCCGATCTGATCTTCCGGCACCTGCACCACAGCGGCCAGCAATTCGGTGAAATACGCAATGCCGCGGCGGCGCGTCCAGGCGAAAAAGCTTTCATTTTCCTGATGGTCATCCGCGTAAGCCTGGCGCACCAGTTCAAGCGCGGTCTGCACGCGCGCGGCGGGAACCGAAGGCCCTTTCAACGCCAGCCCGCCGCCGGCCAGACCGTCGCCGCCGAAATACATCTGGTAATGCGGAATCAACTTGCCGTGCATGCGCTTGCCTTCGCCGTAAATACCGATATCGCCCATTTCCGGCTGCGCGCAACCGTTGTGGCAGCCGGAGACGCGAATGCGTAAATCGCCGCCCACCTTGCTGTAAAGTTTCGGGCCAAGGTAAGTGGATGAAGTGATGCCCAGGCGGCAAGTCGAAGTACCGGGGCAGGCCACTACATTGTCGCCTGCCTGCGGTTCGCGCAGATCCAGCGCGGCCAGAGTCTGGCGCAAGGAATCCAGTTTCGCTTGCGGCACATGCATCACCATCAGGTTCTGGTCTTGCGTCACGCGCACTTCGTCGAGGCCGTTTTGTTCGAGCGCCTGCGCGATGCCGCGCATTTGCCTGGCATCCAGATTGCCGATGGGCACGCTCACCGGCAGCGTGAACAGTCCCGGCTGCTTTTGCGCCACCACATGGCGCGGCGCACCCTGCCCGCAGATTTCGCCCTCGCCGCCGGTTTTCCATTCACCCTTGGGATAATCCTGCGTCGCCAGCGCTTGCTTGATGCGCGAGAGTTCCTCGCGGTATTTTTCGCGGAAACCGTCAGCGCCAAATTTGTCCACCAGGAACTTGATGCGCGCCTTGGCGCGTTTGACGCGATCGGAATATTTGTTGTGCAGTGTGATGATCGCTTCCATCGTGTGCAGCAAATCTTTTTCCTCGATGAATTCCTCGACCACGATGGCTTCGTGCGGTTTATGTCCGAGCCCGCCGCCCGCCAGCACCTTGAAACCGAAACGCCCGTCTTTTTTTACCGCGACGATGCCCATGCAATGCAGCATGCCCTGCGCGCAATCGGCTTCGCAACCGGAAAAACTGATTTTGAACTTGCGCGGCATTTGCTGGTTGAGCGGATTGCGCAGGAAATGATCCACCGCGCCATCGAGATGTTTGGTGATGTCGGTGTGCTCGCGCGGGCACACGCCCGCCATCGGACAGGCGGTGACATTGCGGATGGTGTTGCCGCAGGCTTCGCGCGTGGTGATGCCGGCGCCGGCCAGCGCGCGCAGCACCGCCGGCGTGTGCCGCGTCGGTACATAATGCATCTGGATGTCCTGGCGCGTGGTGATGTGCACCACGTTGTGCTCGGAATATTTTTCCAGCAGACCGGCAATGGTGTTGAGTTGATGCGCGTGCAGGCGCCCGCCGGGAATCTTGATGCGTATCATGTGCACGCCTTCCTGGCGCTGGCCGTAAACGCCCATCTGCAGGCGCGTCGCGGTAAAGCGATCCGCATCCAGTTGCAGGTTAAGGAAATCGTCGACCGCGCGCGCGTAAGCTTCAATTTCCTCGCGGTCCGCCAGATTGTGAAATGCCATTTGCTTATAACTCCTTTTAAATTCTCACCACACCAGCCTGCCGCCGATCAACACCAGCATGCTGGCGAGTATCTGCCGCAACACCCGCTCCGGGACTTTCACGCTGACGTGGCTGCCTAGGTAAATGCCCGGCAGCGAACCCAGGAGGAGGCTCGCGAGCAAGGTAAAATCCACCGTGCCCAAACTCATGTGGCCGAGGCCGGCCACTGCCGTCAACGGCACCGCGTGAGCGATGTCGGTGCCGACGATTTTCACCGCCGATAGCCGCGGGTAAAGGAAAGTCAGCGCGGCAACTCCAAGCGCGCCCGCGCCCACTGAAGAAATCGTCACCAAAATTCCAAGGATCAAACCGGTAACCACGGTGGCTGAAAACGGATGGCGTTCATGCCAGAGTTCGCCGACATGATGCTTCACGAATTTCTGCAGCCGATCGCGGAATATCAGCACCAGCGCAGTGAGAATCAGCGCCACGCCCAAGGTGGTGGTAATCAGGGAATTAAAGTGCGCCGTCTCTACTGCATACGTTTTCAACGTCCAGACCGTAATCAACGATGCCGGCAGACTACCCAAGGCGAGCCGCCCCACGATGTTCCAGTTCACGT
>JBOIFQ010000032.1:0-10427 GCA_050741655.1 Burkholderiales bacterium
GCCTGGTGCTTACCGGCGTGTCCGGCGGCGAGTTCGGCATCATTGGGCGCGTGGATGCACGCGATGCCATGACCGGCAAACTGGTGTGGTCGCGTCCGACGGTGGAAGGCCACATGGGTTACAAGAATGGCCAGGAAAATGGCATCAGCGGCACCACCAATGCCACTTGGCCGGGGGATTTGTGGAAATCCGGCGGCGCAGCCACCTGGCTGGGCGGCACTTACGATCCGGAAACCAATCTCTACTTCGTCGGTACCGGCAACCCCGCGCCATGGAACAGCCACACCCGTCCGGGCGACAATCTGTTCTCCTGCTCGACGGTAGCGATTGATGTGGACAGCGGCAAAATCGTATGGCATTACCAGGGCACGCCGAACGACGGCTGGGATTATGACGGCGTGAACGAGTTCGTGCTGTTCGATCTCAACGTGGGCGGCCAAACCATAAAGGCCGGCGGCAAGGCTGACCGCAATGGTTTCTTCTACGTGCTGGATCGCACCAACGGCAAGTTCATCAAAGCTTTCCCCTTCGTGAAAACCATCACCTGGGCCAAGGGCATTGATGATTCAGGCCGTCCGATCTATGTAGACAGCAACCGTCCGGGCGACCCGTCCAAGAGCAGCGACGGCAAGAAAGGCGAAGTAGTATTCGCCGCTCCGTCCTTCCTCGGCGGCAAGAACCAGCAGGAAATTTCCTACAACCCGGTAACCGGATTGTTCTACGTGCCCGCCAACGAATGGGGCATGGACATCTGGAACGAGCCCGTTTCCTACAAAAAAGGCGCGGCTTATCTGGGTGCGGGCTTCACCATCAAACCGCTGCACGATGATTACATCGGCGCGCTGCGCGCGGTGAATCCCAAGACCGGAAAAATCGCATGGGAAATAAAAAACAACGCTCCGCTTTGGGGCGGTACCATGACCACCAAGGGCGGCCTCGTGTTCTATGGCACGCCAGAAGGCTGGTTCAAAGCGGTCGACGCTCACTCTGGCAAGGAATTGTGGCACTTCCAAGTCGGCACCGGCGTCGTGGCTCCTCCCATCACTTGGACTCAGGACGGTGAGCAATACGTCGCGGTAGTGGCGGGCTGGGGTGGCGCGGTTCCGCTGTGGGGCGGCGAAGTGGCGAAGAAAGTCAACTTCCTGAACCAGGGCGGCTCAGTGTGGGTGTTCAAGCTTTACAAAGGTTAATCTGTAGCTTCTCCAAGCAGTAAAATTCAAGACCGGCCACTGGCCGGTCTTTTTTTGTCCCGGATTAGCTTAAAGATTAACTTAATCAGGTTTAAGTTTGCGGTAGAGCGTATTGCGGCTGATGCCAAGTTGCCTGGCCGCGGCTGAAATGTTGCCGCTACAGGCTGCGATAGCGCGTTCAATAGCTTCGGCTTCAATGCTTTGCAGATTGCCCATCCCGGCCTCCACCCTTACCGTATCGGCACGCGAGCCGTTTTGGTTGATCTCATCCAGGAAATCGTCGGGCAATTGCGCGCGTGTAATGATTTTTTGCTGGTCGTCTAGCATCGCCACTGCGATGCGCAGCAGATTATGCATCTGGCGGATATTGCCGGGCCAGGGATGGCGTCTGAAGAGTTCCATTACATCATCTGCGATTTTAACCTGCCCGACTTCACCGGACTCGATTTTCACCAGGCGCAGCACCAGTTGCTCGAGATCGCTGCGCTCGCGCAACGGCGGCAGATTGATGAGCAGGCCGTTCAGGCGGTAATACAAATCCTCGCGGAAACCGCCGTTGGCGATCTGGTCGCGCAGATTATGATTGGTGGCGCAGATGATGGCCACATCCACCGCATAGGATTTGACACTGCCTAGAGGCATCACCAGGCGCTCCTGCAACACGCGCAGCAGGCGCGCCTGCAAGTTAAGCGGCATGTCGCCGATTTCATCCAGAAACAAGGTGCCGCCGTTGGCCTGGAGAATTTTCCCCACCGCGCCCTTGCGCCGCGCGCCGGTAAAAGCCCCCTCTTCGTATCCAAACAATTCGGATTCAATCAGCCCATCGGGAATCGCCGCGCAATTTACCGCGACGAATGGATTGTGCCGCCGCGCGCTGGCTTCATGTATGGATTTGGCGAACAATTCCTTGCCGGTGCCGGTTTCGCCCTGGATCAGGATCGGTATTTCGCGCCCCAGCACCTTGCGTATTTTCTGCATCGCGGCGCGCACCCGCTCGTCGCCCAGATCCAGCACATCGAGGCCGACGGTTTCGCTGATTTCACGGGGGGTTGACGCCGGAGCAGGTTTCTCAGCGTAACGCGCAGCGACCGCCACCGCGCGTGGTTGCCGTATCGTGCTGCCAAGCTGCACCCGGGCGTGCACGCGCACGCCGTTGTGCATGCACAGCGTCAGCATCGAATACGGCAGGTGCCGTGCCTGATCAACTAGCGCGTCAAACGAGCTGTCAAACAACGAAGCGAAAGTCTGCTTCTGCAAATGCTGCAGCGTGAGGCCGAGCTGGAATTGGCCGCTGCGGTTGGCCGAGACAAATCCGCCATCGGGAGTGAATACCGCGATGCCTTCGCACAGCGTACCGATGAATTCCGGCCGTGAATGGAAATGCAGGCTGACGCAATGCGGAAATTCATCCACGAACAGATGATTTTCTATCATCTGCACCGACATTTTCACCAGCGCCAGGGTGTGTTCCTGGTAGCTGCGGTAATCGCCGGAAACATCCAGCACACCGGTCAGGTGGCCATAGGGATTGAAAATCGGCGAAGCGGAACAAGTGAGAAAATTATTGCTCGCCATGTAATGCTCGGAGCCGTGCACCAGCACCGGTTTTTGTTCCGCCAGCGAAGTGCCAATGGCATTGGTGCCTTTGTTGCCCTCATCCCAGGACACCCCGGGCTGCAACGCCACGCGCCGCGCCTTGCTCACGAAACCCGGGTCGCCGAGGGAATGAATAATCAGGCCATCGGCATCGGTAAGTATCACCATGCTGTTGGTGTTCAGGATCTGGTCATAAAGGTTTTCCATGACCGGCTGCGCGTTGGAGAGCAAAGCGATATTTTTCTGCCGGTACTCCTCCATCGTGCTGCGCTGCAGCGGATCGAAATTCTGCCGCGCATCCATCGCGAGGCCGCCGTGCAGACAGCGCTTCCATGAGCGCTCAATCGGCTCTGGTAACAGCCCGGCCGGGATCGCGCCTTTTTCGGAAAATACGTCGCGCGCCTGCTTGATGCGGTTTAAATAATCGGGTGCGGAGACTTTCACTATATATATAACTCCGTTACAAAGGGTGGCACATTCGGAACAGGACTTCTGGATTGAATTGACTTTATTTATGCGTCTGTAGTTGTTACATAATGTAACACTTGAGTTGTTTTTTGGCAATAAACCAATAGCTTGTAATTAGCCTGGGTTACGCTTGTACTCTCTTCGGCTGGTTAAAGCGTTGAATTTATAACAATGTTCAGAGCCTAATCCCGCACCCGAGGCGTTTTCTGGCAAGCAATTAGTGGCATCGTATTTGCAGGTTATTTCAGTTTGCTTAATTCACATTGATTTTTAAAACAGGAGAGTTATAGTGGTTCGTCATCTTGCAAGCTTGTTTGCTTTGTTGTTCCCGCTGCTAGTCTGCAGCAATGTTCACGCACACGGCGACGTACAGCCGCAACCCATAGACACCACCGGCCTGCCGTCGCTGGGCGATAAATGGAGCGAAACCAATCCTTATCGCGGCAATGCGCTGGCGCTTAAAATCGGCAGTTCCGGTTACAATCAGAATTGCGCGCGCTGTCACGGCCTGGAAGCGATTTCCGGCGGCATCGCGCCCGATTTGCGCTATCTGCCGCTGGGCGACGAAGGCGACGGTTATTTCAAACAAGCCGTCACTCACGGCAAGGTGCGCGACGGCCGCGTGTACATGCCCAAGTTCGAGGGCATTCTGAACCAGGAAGGACTGTGGGCGATACGCACTTACATCGAAAACCGGCATGAAAATTAAACACTTCGCATTATTGCCGCTGCTGGCGCTGCTGCTTTCCATCTCCGGCGCGTTCGCGGGGCTCGAGGAAATCAAGGCGCGCGGCGAACTCAAGGTCGCTTTGTACAAGGAGTTCCCGCCTTTTTCCGATGACGGCAAAGGCATAGACGTGGATATCGCCGCACAACTCGCCCAAAAGCTCGGCGTGAAGCTCGACATTCTGTGGTTCGAGGCAGGAGAGGAAGTCGGGGATGATTTGCGCAATTTCGTGTGGAAAGGCCATTATCTCGGTTATGGCATTGCCGATGTCATGCTGCACGTGCCAGTGGACCCGGTGTTTGCGGATCGCAACAAAAACACTTCCATCTTCGCGCCCTATTACCGTGAAAGCCCGCAGGTCGCGCGCAATCTGGAGCGCATTCCGCAGTTACCCGGTCTGGATATTTTTACGCAGCAAAAGATCGGCGTGGAAACCGGCACCGGTGCGGATTTGTATTTACTGAGCGCGCAGGGCGGCAAGTTGCGCAGCAACGTGGTGCATTACAAAACCACTCAAGACGCCATTGCGGCGCTGAAAAAAGGCGAAGTCTCCGCGGTCATGGCGAACCGCACCGAGCTGGAAGCAGGATTGAACGGCGCCGGCGGCGGATTCGCCGTCGAGGCGGTGCGGGCGCCGGGGCTGCCCAATCAGGGCTGGAATCTGGGCGCGGCGGTGAAAACCGATAATCCTGAACTCACCCAAGCGCTTGAAAAAATCTTTTCCGAAATGCTCAAGGATGGTACCATCCGCGACATTTTCAAAAAACACGGCATCAACTACTCGCCGCCGCTGTAGGAATTCAAAATGCGCAAAGTCTGCTTGTTGTTTTTGCTTCTCGCTTTCCCCGCTGCGGCAGACCCGCTTAACTCAGCGCGCTGGAACGACATGCGCGAGCTTTTTTTCAAAGGGGAAAAATTAGAGTTCGATGCGCGGGTGAAGGTCGTGGCGCCCAAATTCGCCGAAGACTCGATGAATATTCCGGCGGCGGTGGATGCCCGCGAACTTGCCGATGTGCAGGAAATCATGGTGTTCGCCGATTTCAACCCCATAATTAAAGTGCTCGAGTTTTATCCCAGGCAAGCCAAAGCCTATCTCGCTTTCCGCTTCAAACTGCAGCAATCGAGTCCGCTGCGCGCGGCGGCGAAAACGCGCGACGGCGTATGGCATGTTGGCGGCGCCTGGGTGGAAGCGTCGGGCGGCGGCTGCACCGCGCCCAGCAACGGCCGCGTCAGCGGCAATTGGGCTCAGCACCTGGGCGAGGTAAGTTCGCGAGTTCGGGGTTTCCCCCATCAGCAAAGCCGTGTTCGCTTCAAGGTCATGCACCCGATGGACACCGGCCTGGCCGCCGGCATTCCGGCTTTTTATATCGAGCAAATGAGCCTCAAGAATGCGCAGGGAAGCGAAATCCTGCGGCTCAACACCTTCGAGCCGGTGAGCGAAAATCCGGTGTTCACTTTCGATCTGCCCGAGCTGAAACCGGGACAACAATTGCTGCTTACCGGAGTGGACAATAACGGCAACCGCATCAACGCCGGCATCCGTCAATGAAACTTGTTTTTGTTTTGTGGCTGGCGTGCGCCGCGTTGCCGGCCCACGCCGGACAATTCGATTATCATCTCACGCCGCAGAAAATCGCGGCCGACACTTATGTCATCATCGGCAAAACCGAGGATTTCAATTTCAGGAACGGCGGCAACGTCGTCAATTCCGGATTCATCGTCACTTCCGCCGGCGTGCTGGTGATTGATACCGGCCCGTCGAAGCGCTACGGCGAGCAAATGCGTGCCGCCATCGGCAAAATCACCGACAAGCCGGTGGTCAAAGTAATCAATACCCATGAACATCCCGACCATTTCCTCGGCAACCAGGCTTTCGCCGCTAGAGTGATTGCCGCCACATCACAAACCATCCAGGGCATTCGGCATAACGGCGAAGCTTTCAACGGCAATATGTATCGCTTGAACGGTGACTGGATGCTGGGCACCGAAGTCGTGGTACCGAATCAGGTGCAAGGTGAGGCGACTGAAACCCTGGGCGATCACACGATTTCGTATTTTGTTTTTCACGGCCACACGCCGGGCGATCTGGCGCTATTCGATCGCAGCACCGGCGTGCTGTTCAGCGGCGATCTGGTGTTCCATGACCGCAGCCCGACCACGCCGCATGCGGATCTCAAGCAATGGTTCGCGGCGCTGGATACGCTGGAAAAATTGCCGTTCAAGGTGATGGTGCCCGGACATGGGCCGGTGGTGGAAGATCAGCGCGCGCTTGCACAAACACGCGATTACTTGCAATGGCTGCAAGCCACGCTCAAGGCGGCGGCAGGACAAGGCCGCGACATGGCCGAAGTGCTGGCTCTGCCGCTGCCGGAAAAATTCAGATCACTGGGCGTGGTACAAAGCGAATTCGCCCGCTCCATCTCGCATCTTTATCCCAGGTTCGAGCAAGAAACACTGCACCATTAGCCTCCCCCGCGGCGGAAAGCCAGATCATAGCGAGCCAGAAACCGTTCTCGCTTCTCTTCTGTAAACCCATTAAAAATTAATACGACATTAGTTACTGGAAGTGGTATGGGCCCAAAATGACGTTGGGTTTCCGGCGCTAAAAAAATTTTCAGTTCGCGCTTTCCATCCAACACGGTTATTTCGTTGCCGTTGATCCGATGCGAAAGACCATTCAGCGCGGCGGGCAGTGTGCGCAGAAAATCCGCATGGCTTATCGTCATCTCGCGTTCGATCCGGAAGCACATTTTTATCCCAGCCCGCGCTGATAGTAAGGGTCGAAGCGGCGGAAGAAAAACCGGGTTTCCTCGAGACTGTATCCGGAAAAACAAAACTCGACAATCGTAACCGGCAAAACAACAAGTCCCAATCGGCGTTCGGTTTGCACGGACAGGCTTATCACCAAACACCGATCGTTCTCCGGCACCGTAACATCAAGGCCGTTCACGCTAAACGCCGCGCCGCCTAATGCCGCAGGCAGCGTGCGGAAAAAATCGGCGTGGCTAATGCCCATCTCACGCACTAAGCGGATAGCCTCGGGCATTATTCAGCCACCAGCGATGGGCGGCCAGATCGCCAGCACATCGCCTTCTTCAAGCTTGCGCGTGACGCGTTCGAGCGGGTAGATATAATAACCGTTCACCAGAACCAGATGCACCAGTTTGGGCGGCAGATTGAACCGGTCGATAATGGATTGTATGGTGGCCCCTGCCGCCACCTCGAGTTCGACGCTGTTGGTTTTCGAAGGTTGCGGCAGGTAATCGGTAAGCATAGCGAACAGCTTGAACTTGATTTTCATGCAGCAATTTTGCTGTTCGTCCCCTGTGTGCAGGCGATGTAGGCTTCCACGACACGCAGCGGGTCCTGGAGCAGGTGGTCCTTCCATGATCCCAAGCGTATTTTACCCTGTATCAAACCGCGGATCACTCCGACATGCTGCGTCAATCCGAGACTGGTGGCGCCCACCAGAATGTCGTCCTTGAATTCCAGATGCATATAGCGGAAGTTTTCGGCGTCCGCGAGTTCGGTGTGATCGCCGCCGTTGACGCCCATCCATTGCCCGAATGAAGAAGAAATCAATCCCAGCGTATCGAGCACGTTGATCGCCATCGTGCCTTGCGAGCGCGCGCCCTGCCCCGCCATGTTGAGCGCGGCGATGCGCGCCTGATCGGCGGCATTGGGCTGAATCGCATTCACCAGCTGCGCGCCGGTATAAAACTCCGTTGCCTGCGCCACGTCGCCCGCGGCGTAAACATCCGGCACATTGGTCTGCATGGTGTCATCCACCTTGACGCCGGTCTCGATGAGGATGCCGCTGCCCTTGAGGAATTCGACATTCGGTTTGACGCCGGTGGCGCTGATGACCAGATTTACATTCAAGGCTTCGCCGTTGCTGAGTTTGACTTTGAGCGGGTTGGCCTTGTCGCCGGACTTTTCAATCGCCACCACCTTGGTGGAGGTATAAACCTTCACGCCTTTTTTCTCGCACCATTTTTTTATCAGTCCGCCCGCGCCTTCGGTCATCATGCGCGGCACCATGCGGTTGCCCATTTCCACCACCGTCAGTTCCACATCGCGCGCGGCGAGCGCTTCGAGAATAATGCAGCCGATGAAGCCCGCGCCCATTTGCAGCACGCGTGCGCCCTTCTTGGCGAGTTTGGCAATATGGCGCGCATCCTCCAGCGTCCAGCAGGGATGAATACCGGGCAGATCCATGCCGGGAATCGGCGGCGCCATCGGCCGCGAGCCGCTGGCAATCAGCAGTTTGTCGTAGCTCAACTGCTTGCCGTTACTCAGATGCACTTTTTTCGCCGCGCTATCCACTTTGTCCGCGCGCGCATTGACGAGTTCGATTTTAAGAGCGCGGAAATGCTCCGTATCCTTGCGTAAATGCGTCCCTGATTCCTCGATGTCACCCATCAGGAGATAGGGGATCGCCATGCGCGAATAAGGCGGTTCCGGCTCGTCGCCCGCCATGATAATGCTGGCTTGCGCATCGCATTTGCGCAGGGTTTCCGCCGCGATCACTCCCGACGGGCCGTTACCGATAATCACGTAATTCATCGCCACTCCTGTTGAAATTCATGTCCCATAAATAAAAGACGCGAAGAACGCGATCGCGTGCTCCGCGCCTTCTGCGGTGAAAATCTTACCGTTTGACTACAATCCCAAACGCTTCCTGGTTTCGGCGGTAGGCTTGCCTTCCGCGGTCCAGCCGCGCACCTTGTAATACTCAGGCAGCATTTTCCCCAACTCATTGACCTTGCCCTTGGCCGGGCCGGTTTTGGCAGGCTCGGTGAGCAGGCGCTTGGGCAGCGTGTCGTCCTTGGCGGTGAAGCCGGCGGCATTATTAAAGTCGCGTTCCATATTCCAGATGCGTTCCCCAATCAGATTGAGTTGTTCCATCGACCAATCGCCCTCGCACGCGGTGGCGATTTGCGGCTGGATGTCATTTAGACTCCAGGCGAAAGTGGTAAACACGCAAAGACCGGAAGAATCCACCACTGCGGTCGCATCCTGAAAAGCTTTCACCAGTTCCGCCTTGCCTTCGCTGACGTGCGGATCGGTTTTCACCGGAATGCCCATTACTTCGGACGCCACCGTGTAGCCGCGCAAATGGCAAGCGCCGCGATTTGACGTCGCATAAGCCAGACCCATGCCCTGAATGCCGCGCGAATCATAAGCCGGGAATTCCTGCCCTTTCACCGTCATCGAAAGGTCGGGATGGCCGTATTTTTCGCACAGGCGTTTGGAACCCTGGCCGACGATTTTTCCAAAACCTTCGCCCTTCACCGTCCATTCAGCCAGCTTGCACAATGCTTCCGCCGAGCCGAACGGCGCCTTGATGCCGATTTCTTTTTCGGTCAGCACGCCCATTTCATAAAGTTCCATCACCGCACCCACGGTGGCGCCGAAGGAAATCGGGTCTATGCCGTCTTCGTTGCAAATGAAATTAGCATAAGTCAGTGTTTCGAGATCGTCCACGCCATTGGCATTGCCCAACGCCCACGCCGCTTCATATTCCAGCCCGCCGGATGCGCCCCAGTACTGCGGGCTGTTTTTCACCGTCCAGTGCGTCTCATCTATTTTGGAAATGCGCCCGCAGGCTATGGTGCAGCCGAAGCAGGCTTGATTGGTGACCAGATTCGCCTTGCCGTCGGTCGCACGTTTTTCGTGCATCGCCTCGCCGGAAATCTTGCTCGCGCCTTCGAATTGAACATCGCGGTGATTGCGCGTGGGCGACGCGCCCATTTCGTTAATAATATTCATCAGCACCTGCGTGCCATACTTGGGCAGGCCCTGCCCGGTCACGGCGTTGTCTGCCAGAATTTTCTTGCCGGCAAAGGTAGCTTTCATGAATCCCTTGGGGTCTTTCACATTGCCCACACCCTTGGTGCCGCGTACTGCAATCGCTTTCAGATTTTTCGAGCCCATCACCGCGCCCACGCCGGAACGCCCCGCCGCACGGTGCAGGTCATTCACCACCGAGGCATACAGAACCTTGTTTTCCCCAGCGCGGCCGATGGAAGACACGCGAACCAGCGGGTCCTGATGTTTTTTCTTGAGGAGTTCCTCGGTATCCCAAGTGGTTTTGCCCCAGATGAAATTTTCCGCGGGCAACAACTGGGCTTGATCGTTGTAAAGGTAAAGATAAACCGGTTTGGGCGATTTGCCTTCGAATATAATCATGTCCCAGCCGGCCGATTTCAATTCATTGCCGAAATAACCGCCGGAATTGGAACAGGCGACGGCGCCGGTGAGCGGTCCTTTGGTAATCACCGAGTAGCGCCCGCCGGTGGACGCCATGGTGCCAGTAAGCGGGCCGGTGGCGAAAATCAGTTTGTTCTCCGGTGACAGTGGGTCCACTTTGGGATCAATTTCTTCCACCAGATATTTGGTCGCCAAGCCGCGCTGGCCCAGATATTCCTGCGCCCATTTCATGT
>JBOIFQ010000033.1:0-3710 GCA_050741655.1 Burkholderiales bacterium
GTCTTATGTACCTTTGCCAGACACTAAAAAACGAATCAATGCTCAAAATTTTACTGGTGAAAACCTCGTCCATGGGGGATGTCATCCACAATCTGCCGGTGGTGAGCGACATCCGCCGGTATTTTCCCGAGGCGAAAATAGATTGGGTGGTGGAAGAAACATATCAGGCGGTACCCATGATGCATGTAGGAGTGAGCGCGGTTCTGCCGGTCGCATTGCGTCGCTGGCGCAAGACGCTGTGGCAAAGACAAACCTGGCGCGAGCTGACCGACTTCCGCCGGCGCCTGCGCCATGAGCATTACGATTTTATTCTCGATTCGCAAGGACTCATCAAAAGCGCGCTGATTACCCGGTTCGCGCGCGGTGTGCGCTGCGGGCTCAACTGGAAAAGCGCGCGCGAGCCGCTCTCCTGGTTTTACGATCGCGCGTTTGACGTGCCGTGGTCGCTGCACGCAGTGGAGCGCAACCGCTCGCTCGCCGCGCAGGCTCTGGGTTATGCGCTTGAGGGAAACGCCGATTATGGAATGCAGGCGCAACCTGTGAGTTTCTCCTGGCTCCCAAATTCACTTTACGCGGTGCTGCTGCATGCCACCAGCAGCCGCGACAAGCTGTGGCCGGAAGCGCGATGGATTGAGCTCGGTGTCCAGTTAAACCGCGCGGGCCTTTGCAGCGTTTTGCCTTGGGGCAACGAAAATGAGCGCATGCGCAGCACGCGCCTGGCGGATCAAATCAAAAATGCTGTCGTTCCGCCGCAACTTGATCTCAACGCGGCGGCTGCCTTGCTCGCAAGTGCCAGGGGTGTGATCGGCGTGGACACCGGGCTTGCACATCTCGCCGCCGCGCTCAAGGTTCCGGTGGCGGGAATTTATTGCGCAACCGAACCCAGCGATACCGGAATTTATTCGCAAAGTGCTGTGAATCTGGGTGGGAAAAACCGTCCGCCTTCAGTAAGCGCAGTTGCGGCGGCAGTCGATAAACTGCTTGCGGCTTGCTCAAACGTTCCTTCCCCCTCGATGGGGGAAGGATAGGATGGGGGTGTATTGGTCATCACGATGCCCGTTCCTACCAAAATCAGGAATCTTTCCCGCAACCTCAGAAAGAATCCGACCGATGCGGAAGCAAAGCTGTGGCAGCATCTCCGTTACAAGCAGCTCGACGGATACAAGTTTCGCCGTCAGCATCCGCTCGGACAGTTTGTTGTCGATTTTATTTGCCTTGAGGCAAAGCTTGTTATTGAAGTTGATGGAGGACAACATGCCGAGTCCATCCGTCGTGACGAACGCAGGACAGCATTTCTTGAAAAACGGGGCTTCGGGGTTTTGCGTTTCTGGAACAATGAAGTACTAGGCAATATTGACGGTGTGCTTGCCACGATTATGCGGGTAATCGAGAAACAACGATCTTCCCCCACCCTTACCCTCCCCCGCAAGTGGGGGAGGGAAGATTGAAATGAGTGACTCTCGCTTCAGCGGTTTCGCCGAAGAAGTAAAACGACAATGATAAAGATGCGCTTCGTTTACACCCTGCTCACTCAAGCGATGCTGCCTTTCACGCTGCTGTATTTGCTTTGGCGCAGCCGCCGCCAGCCGGCTTATCTCAAGCACATTCCCGAGCGCTTTGGTTTTTACCGCGAGACGCCCGCCAAGTCTGTCATCTGGCTGCACGCGGTTTCGGTTGGTGAAACACGCGCAGCCGAGCCATTGGTAAAAGCCTTGCAGCAAGCTTATCCTCAACATCAAATCCTGCTCACGCATATGACACCCACCGGGCGCACAGCCGGCGAAGAGCTTTTTGGCGGTGACATCATGCGCTGCTATCTGCCTTATGATTTCCCCTGCGCGGTGAAAAGTTTTCTGGTTCGCTACCGGCCGGTTATCGGCATGCTGCTGGAAACCGAAATCTGGTTCAACCTGATTCGCCTCTGCAAGGAAAAAAACATTCCGCTTTATCTGGCGAACGCGCGGCTCTCCGAAAAATCCGCGGCTAATTACATGCGCTTCGCCAACCTTACGCGGCCCGCACTGCAAATGCTGGCGGGAATTTCGGCGCAGACCCGGTCCGATGCCGAACGCCTGCGCGCGCTCGGTGCGGAAAAAGTTGAAATTACCGGCAGCCTCAAATTCGACGTGCAGCCGCCTGCCGCCATGCTGGAGCTGGGCGCCGGATGGCGTGCGCGTTTTGGGGAGCGGCCGGTTTTTCTCGCCGCCAGCACGCGCGAAAACGAAGAGGAACTGGTGCTGGAAGCCGCCGCAAAAGCCAGGATCGAGGATTTGCTGACGATTATCGTGCCGCGCCACCCGCAGCGCTTCGATCAAGTGGCAAAACTTTTGCAAGCCAAGGGAATTCGTTTTCAGCGCAGAACCGAAAATCAACCGGTGGCGGCGAGTACGCAGGTACTGCTCGGCGACAGCATGGGAGAAATGTTCGCTTATTACGCCGCTTGCGATGTGGCTTTCATCGGCGGCAGCCTCCTGCCTTACGGCGGGCAAAACCTGCTGGAAGCCTGTACCGTGGGCAAGCCGGTTTTAATCGGCCCCCATACTTTTAACTTTGCTGAAGTAGCCGAACTCGCGATACAAGCGGGCGCGGCGCAGCGCGTCGCCAATATTCAAGAACTCGCGCAAGCGATTCAGTCCCTGTTTACGGATGCGGCGAAATGGCGGGAGATGGGAATCGCAGGGCGCGCGTTCTGCGCCGTGCATCAAGGCGCAACACAAAAGATTTTGCGCTTACTGCGTTTTTCCTGACCCCCCCTCTCCCGCTAGACGGGAGAGGGAGATTCCCTCTGCGAGCGGCGACCAGAACACTTAACCGCCGATCAACGCCGGTAGACACCGATAAAATTCAGGGGGGTTTGATCCGCGTTCATCGGCGTTCATCTGCGGTTGATAAGTTCGCTACCCCCGCAATGACTAGAAAATAAAACGCTCAGGTTGCGGCGCGTTGATGAGCGCAGGAATGCAGGTTTCGAATATATCCACCGCGTTGCAGGTGCCGGGCGCCATGCAGGTAATCAATCTGGCTTTCATTACCGGTGCATCGCCCACAATCGCAAACAATCTGCCGCCCGGTTTCAACGCTTGCTGAAAAACTTCCGGCAGCAGCGGCACCGAGCCGGTGAGCACAATCACATCGTAAGGCACGCCCTGGTTCCAGCCGCGCGCGGCATCGCCAGTTTCCAGCGTCACATTGTGGACGCCCTCGTTCTTCAGCGTCAGTGCCGCCTGCTTGGAAAATTCGGGAATGATTTCCACGCTGTGCACCTGCCGCGCTTTTGCGGCGAGCAGCGCGGTGAGATATCCGCTGCCGGTGCCGATTTCCAGAACCGTATCGGTTTTCTGAATCGAAAGTTCTTGCAGCACGCGCGCTTCCAGCTTGGGCGGCCACATGCTCTGGCCCTGTCCCAGGGGAATTTCCAGGTCGGCAAACGCCAGCGCGCGCCATTTTTCCGGCACAAAACACTCGCGCTTTATTTTAAATAACAAATCAAGCACTTCCTGATCCAGTACTTCCCAGGTGCGGATTTGCTGCTCGATCATGTTGAAGCGCGCTTGTTCGGTGTCCATGCAGGATAAATTCGGTGACGTTCGTGAGCTTGCAATTATGACATAGTTGAAGTAGCTTGATGGTTATACGTTAGGGGTCCTTGTGGTGCGAGTTACCACTCGGTGAGAAAAACCCTTGGGGCCGTTATGCCTGCCCCTGTAACC
>JBOIFQ010000034.1:0-20274 GCA_050741655.1 Burkholderiales bacterium
CAAAATCCGGTGCCTTACCACTTGGCGACTCCCCAATGTACTAAAGAACCTGGTCCACCATGGGATGCCGGTCAAGGCCCCGCGCCACAAAACCGCTCATCTCGCGCGGCAGCCGCGCCAGCACGGCGCGCGCTTCCGGTTCCCGCGCATACTCCGCAAACACACATGCCCCGGAGCCGGTCAGACGCGCCGGGCCGAACTCTTTTAGCCAGGCCAGATGCCGGGCCACTTCCGGATAGTTGCTGCAGACTACAGATTCCAAGTCGTTGTGACCCTGCCCTGTAAAAAAGCTGTTTATTTTGATGGGTTTCGTGTTTCGTGTCAATGAAGGATCGGCGAAAATCTCCGCGGTGGAGACGCTCACCCTGGGCACCAGAACCAGGTACCACGCGGGCGGCAGCTTGATGGGTGCGAGCACTTCGCCCACCCCTTCGGCGAACGCGCTTTGGCCGAATACAAATACCGGCACGTCCGCGCCCAGTTGCAAACCCAGCTGCTGCAGCGGCACGCGGCTGAAATTCAGTTTCCATAAACGATTCAGCGCCATCAGCGTGGTCGCGGCATCGGAACTGCCGCCGCCCAGGCCGCCGCCCACGGGCAGTTTTTTATCCAGCAGGATGTCCGCTCCCAGATGCGTGGCGCCCGCTTGCTGCAGCAATTTCGCGGCGCGCACGCATAAATCATCTGCTGCCGCTACACCGGGAATATCCTGCACGCGGCTGATCACGCCGTCATCGCGCACGCGAAAAGTAAGCTCATCGGCGTAATCCACGAAGCGCAACACGCTCTGCAGCAAATGGTAACCGTCGGGACGGCGGCCGACCACGTGCAAAAACAGGTTGAGTTTCGCGGGAGCCGGAAAAGTGAAGGTGCTCATGGGGAAGCGATGATCCAGTCGTCAATAACCAAATTGATGTTCAAATCGTCGCGGCTCAATTGAATGCGTCCCGGCATGCCGCTTTCCGCTGCGGGTTTATAGCGCGGGTAAGCGATTTGCCACTCATCCTGATTAAGCTCCAGCAACCGCCCTTGCGCGTCGTTTTGCTGCCGTGCCGGATGGTACGGCGCGGCGACACCCAGTACCCAGTATTGCAAGCCGGAAAGCGGCAGGCTCCAGCCCAGCACTGCGCGCGTCAGGCTTTCGGCATCTTTTGCTTGATAGGTTTTTTGATCATCGGTGGTAAGCGTTATGCCCGCGCTGTCGCGCACGATGTGCGCCACGCCGCGGCCGAGCGGCGCCAGTATCCAGATTTCATCGGCGCCGTTACGATGCGTCCAGCGCACGCCGCCGGAAAAATTTTTTGCGTCGTATTTGACCGCCACGCGTCCCGACAGCTCGAAGCCGTTTTGCCGCGCGCTCAACAGGCTTTGTTCACGCGAGGGCGGATAAGAAGGAGTTTTATTCGGGACGGCGGCGCAACCGCATAGCAACAGCGCGACGATCGCGGCAAACCGCATCACTTGCCGTCAAATTTCTTGATGACGCTTTGCAACACTTCGCTGTCGGGATTTTCCTTGAGCGAAGACTGCCACAGCTGCTGCGCTTCGCCATGCCGACCCTGCGCCCACAGCACCTCGCCCAGATGCGCCGCGATTTCCGGATCCGGACGCGCGCTGAATGCGCGCCGCAAATAATCCGCGCCCTCCTGGATGTTGCCGAGACGGTATTGCACCCAACCCATGCTGTCCATGATGAACGGGTCTTCCGGCGACAGTTTCAACGCCTGTTGAATGAACTCCACCGCCTCGCGCAAGCGTTCGTTGCGATCGGCCAGCGTGTAGCCGAGCGCGTTGTAGGCGTGCGCGTAATCGGGTTTGATCTTGATCAGTTTGCGCAGATTTTGTTCCAGGATATCGATGCGGTTCAGCTTTTCCGCCGCCATCGCGTAGTCGTACAGCAAGTCCGGATAGTCGGGGTTTTTATCCAGCGTCTGCCCGAGTAAATTAAACGCTTCCTGATAATGTCCCGCGTCGCGCAGCAGCTGCGCATCGGCCAGCACGATTTGTATTCGTTGCGGCAAGTCCCGCGGTTCCAATTTATGCAGCACGCCGCGCGCCTCATCCAGCCGGCCTTGTTTGGAAAGCATGCTGGCATAACGCGCCTGCGCCGAAATATACAGCTCGCCGGGGCCGATGCTGGCATACCATTTTTGCGCTTCGCCGTAGCGCTTGCGCTCCTCGAACACCTGGCCCAGATAAAAACGCACGCTGTCCTGGTCCTTGTAATTGAGCTTCAGCGCCTGCTTGAAATTCGCTTCCGCGGCATCATAATCGTTGAGCTGCATGGACAGCAGCCCCACCGCCAGCGACACATCGGGGTTGCGCGGAAAATCTGCCGTCAGCTTCTGGAATTCCTGGCGCGCTTGCGGAAAGTTTTTTTCCGCCACCAAAAGCCGCGCGTAATTCAGGCGCACATCCTTGGCTTGGGAATGGCTGTTCAGATAATCATGCAGGTATTCAAGCGCGCGCGCATTCGATTGCTGCTGCAGGATCTGCCCCTGAAACAGCGCCGCCGCCTCCCAGTCCGGGCGCAGCTCCAGCGCCTTGCGCACTTCCGCCAGCGCTCCCTCATATTGCTGCGCGTTCCACTCCGCCTGGCTTAGCGCCAGATGCGCTTCCGGCAACCGCGCATGCGGCTGGACTAAATCCCGCACCAGATTAAGCGCGGCTTTTTTGTCAGCAGTTTTGGCCAATAGTCCGTTTAATTGCAGGAATCCCGGGCCGATGTTTTGGCCTTCGGCGGCCAGCAGTTTTTCCAGATGCGGGCGCGCTTCCTCCAGCTTGTGCGTTCCCACCAGCAGTCCCACCAGGGCCTGCCGCGCGGGAGTGGAATCGGCATCGGTTTCCACCCACAGCCGTGCCGCCTGCAGCGCCGCTTGCGGCTGGCGCGCATAGAGCGCGACTTCAGTGGCGCGCTGCGCGAGGCGCGGGTCGCGTGTCGCCTTGGCGATATCGAGATACGCTTTGGTTGCGATATCAAGCTGTCCGCGCTGGCCGGCGATTTCGCCCAGCAGGAATTCATACAGCACGTCGCCGGTCAGCTCTTGCTTGGGAAGACTGGAAGGTTTATAAGCCGGCGCGGCCTCGGACTCTTCGTCTTGTGCTTGATCTTGTTCCGGCGCTACGCTTGCAGCCGCAGCCGATTGTGGTGGCTGCTGCGCGCAGGCGTAAAGCCATGCCGAAAGAGCGAGAATAAGGAATTTTTGCTTCATTGCACGTGTCTCAGGCAGGGAGTCAGAAGGCTTAGAAACATCAACTCGCACTTAAGTTCTTTAATAATAGTGCCATATTAGGTATATTTTGCATTCCCCACAAGAGACCCATGCCGCGCGCGATCTTGCTTGCGCAAGAATAGTAATGAACGAGGAAATCTCAACCGTTTCGGCGTTGGCCCTGTCGCGCTTCTTTGGCGCCCGCGCCGCGGTATCTGAACTCACGCTGGAACTCAAAAGAGGCGAAGTGCTGGGTCTTCTGGGACCTAATGGCGCCGGCAAAACCACCACCATGCGCATGCTCACCGGCAATCTCGCGCCGAGCGGCGGCGCTGTCAGGATTTGCGGCATTGATCTGCTGGATAAACCCAAAACCGCCAAAGCGCTCATCGGTTATCTGCCGGAATACCCGCCGCTTTACCGCGATCTCACCGTGGATGAATTCCTCCGGCTCGCCGCCAAGCTGCATCGAGTGGTCAAAACCGGTTTGAGCGCAGCCGTTGCCCGCGCCAAGCATCGCTGTGGACTGAATGCAGCCGGCAAGCAGCTTATCGGCAGCCTGTCGCGCGGCTATCGCCAGCGCGTGGGTATCGCCCAAGCTATCGTACACAATCCGCAAGTGGTGATCCTCGATGAGCCGACGGTGGGACTCGACCCGATTCAAATGCGCGAAATCCGCGCCTTGATACGCGAACTGGGCGGCACGCATAGCGTGATTCTTTCCACTCACATCCTGCCCGAAGTGGAAAGCATTTGCGACCGCGTGCACATCCTGCATCAAGGTAAAAGCGTGTACAGCGGCGGCATCGAGAGCCTTAAGCAAATGCGCGCCGGTTACTCGCTGCATGTGGGTTTGCATAATCCGCCGCCCGTGACCGCGCTGGAGAATCTTGCCGGCGTGATTGGGGCGCAACAAACGGAGCCTGGACAATTCCGCATCCAATTCAGTCCGCACAGCGACCCCACCGCTGCGCTGGTGCAATCCGCGGTGGAGGAAAATTGGAGTCTGTATCATTTGAGCCGGAGCCAAGCCAGTCTTGAAGACGTGTTCGTGCAACTTACGCAACAAGAAGAAAACCCGTGAACCGCCAAGGACGCGGCCGGGAAACCGATTTAAACAAAAAACTTTTTTTATTTCACGTTGAAAGTTTCTGCTAAAACCCAATCATGTGCAATTCAGCTGAGTTTCCGCAATCCGCTTGGCGCGCTTGCCGTGCCGGGGATTAAAGCATGATCTTCACTGTCGCCGCCAAGGAACTCAAAACGCTGTTCGCCACGCCGCTGGCGTGGATAGTGATCGCGCTATTGCAACTGGTTTTCGCCTGGATTTTTCTCACCAGCCTGAATACTTTTTTGGGAGTGCAGCCGCAATTACTGCAGCTCAGCAACCCGCCGGGCGCCACCGAATTCATCGCCGCGCCGCTGTTCGGCAGCGTCGCCATCGTGTTGTTGATGGCAGTACCGCTGTTGTCCATGCGCCTGATAGCGGAAGAACGGCGCAATCAGACCCTGCCGTTTCTGTTTTCAGCACCGCTCAGTATGAGCGAAATTATTTTAGGGAAATTCCTGGGGTTGCTGTTGTTCCTCACGCTGATCATCGGCTTGGCCGCGCTCATGGCGTTGTCGCTCGGCCTCGGCACGCAGCCCGATTACGGCCTGATCGCCGGCAATGTGCTGGGACTGCTGCTGCTGCTGGCGTGTTACGCGGCGCTCGGGCTTTTCATCTCCTGCCTGGCGGCGCAACCGGTGGTGGCCGCCATGCTCACGCTCGGCGCGCTGCTCGGCTTGTGGATTATTGACGCGGCGGCCGGCGCCCCCGATAGCTGGTTGCACTGGCTCTCGCTGCTCAAACATTTCGAAAACTTCAATCGCGGTTTGATTGACACTGCGGATGTGGCGTTTCTGCTGCTGTTTACTGTGGTGTTCCTGGCGCTGGCGATCAGGCGCCTCGACGCCGACCGCCTGCGCGGGTGATGCCTTTGAAAACTTTGTCTTTGGCTCCGATACGGCGTTGCTCGCTTTGCTCGAATGCTCATGTACTGTTCGTGTACACTGCGCTTCGATCAAACTCGCGCCTTGTCTCGAAACCAAATACTCGTTTTAAAGGCATCATCAACTTAACTGGTCATGGAAATTAATAAAAGACTACGCATCCAGTTGTTGCTGCAAAACATTTTTTTCACGCTGCTGCTGGTGGCGGTCACCGTTTTGCTCGCGCTGTTGGTGCGCGAGCATCCCCGGCAATGGGACGTAACGCAGAACGGCCGCAACTCGCTGTCGGATGCGAGCCTCAATACCCTGAAGCAGCTGCAGGCGCCGGCCACCATTACCGCCTACGCCGCGCAGCAGGATGCGCGCGGCGATGCGCGCAAACTGATTCAGGATTTTTTCCGTCCGTACCAATTGGCGAAACCCGATCTCAAGCTGGAATTCATTGATCCCGTCGAGCAGCCCAAGCGCGCCGCCGCGGATAATATTCAAGCCAACGGCGAAATGGTGGTGAAATACGGCGCCAAATCCGAGCATCTCAGCGAACTGCGGGAGCAGACTTTCACCAATCTGCTGATGCGCCTGGCACGGGCGCAGGAGCGGCAGGTGCTGCAGCTGGAAGGACACGGCGAAAGAAAGCTCGACGGCCGCGCCAATCACGACCTGGGGGAATTTGGCAAACAACTCGCCAGCAAGGGATTCAGCACCGGCACGGTGAATCTGGCGCTGGCGCAGGATATCCCCGCCAACGCCAGCCTGCTGCTGCTCACCCAGCCGCAGACCGATCTGCTGCCCGGTGAAATCGACAAACTCAAGCATTACCTCGACCGCGGCGGCAACCTGCTGTGGCTGATTGATCAAGAACCGCTGCACGGCCTGCAGGCGCTGGCGCAAACCCTGGGTATCGGCCTGACCCCCGGAGTGGTGATTGATCCCGCCGCGCAGCAACTCAACGCGCCGCCGGTGTGGGCGCTCGCCGCGCGCTATGGCCAGCACCCGATCACGCGCGATTTTAATCTGATTACGGTTTTTCCCATGGCGCGTGAGCTGATCAGCAAGGAGCTTGCCGGCTGGAACACGGTGTCGTTGGTCAGCGTGGCGCAGCGCGGTTGGGTGGAAACCGGCAAGCTCGATCAGAATGTGCGCTTCGACAAGGGCAAGGACGCACCGGGCCCGGTGACCATCGCGCTTGCGCTCAGCCGTAAAATAGACCGGCGCGAGCAGCGCGTGGTGGTGGTGGGCTCGGGAGCATTTCTCGCCAATGCTTTTATCGGCAACGGCGGCAATCTCGATCTGGGCGTCAACCTCATCAACTGGCTGGCGCAGGACGAGAATCTGATAACCATACAGCCGCGCGCCTCGCATGACAGCAGCCTGAATCTGAATCAATCGGCGCTCACGCTGGTAAGCGCGAGTTTTTTAATCGTATTGCCGCTGCTGTTTTTGATAAGCGGCGGACTCATCTGGTGGCGGAGGCGTAAATCATGAAATCGCGCTTGTGGCTCAATATGTTTCTTTTGCTGCTGGCGGCGGTACTCGGCGCCTGGTTTTATTTCAAGCCCAAAATTGAAACGCAAAACCAATTCAGGTTTTCCAGCCTGCAGGCAGCCGGCGTAAAAAAAATCCTTATCGCCAAAACCGCCGATGCGCCGGTCACGATTGAAAAGCGCGATCAGCATTGGTTCATCACCACGCCGTTCAAGGCGCGCGCCGATAGCACCCTGGTTTCGCACTTGCTCGAACTGGTGGCTTTCACCGCCACGCGGCGCGTGCCGGCCGCCGATCTCGGGCGCTTCGATCTGGAGCAGCCGTGGGCAAAACTCACATTCGACGACCAGGAAATCAGTTTTGGCGATCAATATCCGCCCACTAAAGAACAATATGTCGCGACCGGCGGCTACATTTATCTCATCCCGCAGCAATACACCAGCATCCTGAGCCTGCCCGGCAATTATTTCCTCAGCCATCAACCGCTCACCGAAAACGAAACGCCGGTGGGATTCGAACTGCCGGGGCTCACGCTCACGCAAAAAGACGGCAAATGGGAAAGCGCGCCCGCCAACGGCCAGCTGACGCAGGATCAGCTCAACCGCTTTACCGACGAATGGAAGCATGCTTACAGCCTGAACAGCCAGCCGCTAAGCGGAAGAACCGGCGCGCCGGTTAAAATCCGGCTCGCCAGCGGATCCACCCTCAACTTTCAGATACTGGAAAAAGATCCCGACGTATTGCTGCTGCGTGAAGATGAAATGATCGCGTATAGATTTCCCGCACAAATCGGGGTGCGGCTGATTGACCCGCTGGCCACGGCCAAAAAGCAAAAATAAACTCTCATGCCGGAACTGCCGGAAGTCGAAATCACCCGCCGCGGACTGCAGCCGCATGTCAGCGGACGGCGCATTGCCGCTATTACCATCCGCAACCCGAATCTGCGCTGGAAAGTGCCGGCGCATCTGCCGCGCCTGCTTAAAGGTCTTGTCATTAACCGCATAAACCGGCGCGGGAAATATTTGCTGCTGGATTGCGGCAGCGGCACCTTGATTCTGCACTTGGGCATGTCGGGCAGCTTGCGCGTGCTGACCCAGAGCACGCCGTTGCGCAAGCACGATCATTTCGATCTGGAATTGGATAATGGCGAGTTGGTGCGGCTGCACGACCCGCGCCGCTTCGGCGCCGTGCTGTGGACCGAGCGTAATCCGCTCCAGCATCCCTTGCTCAAGGATTTAGGCCCCGAGCCGCTGGCGCGGAATTTCAATGCCGGCTGGTGTTACCGGCAAACGCGCGGGCGCCGTGCCGCAATCAAGAACACATTGATGGACAGCCATCTGGTGGCAGGGGTGGGTAACATTTACGCCAATGAAGCCTTGTTCCGCGCACGCATCAATCCCCGGACTTGCGCTTCGCGCATTGGTCTTGCGCGCTATGAAAAACTGGTGCAGGCGGTGCGCCGGACGCTCACGCTCGCCATCCAGGCGGGCGGCAGCAGCCTGCGCGATTTCGCTCATTGCGATGGCGAGCTGGGCTGCTTCCAGATGCGCTACCGGGTGTACGGCCGCGACGGAAAACCTTGCAGCGTATGTGGCACGCCCATCAAGCTGCTGCGGCAAGGCCAGCGCTCCAGTTTTTATTGCCCGCGCTGCCAGGTCTGAATACATCGTTGATTATTTTCGTTTTTATGCTAAAGTGAAAACTTGCTGTTACTTTTGCATATGGCGGCCAATAAACCATGAACAACGCCGATCTGGTTTCGCAACTCCAGGCTTACAGCAGCTGGCGCATCGCGCTGTCGCAGACTATCGCGCAATACCGCGATTGGTTACGCGAACAAGAGCTGGACGATGCGCAGACCAATCTGCGCCTCCAGCAATTGCGCGACCGTCTGGCCGACGACAAGCTCAATGTCGCTTTTGTCGCCGAATTCTCGCGCGGCAAATCGGAACTCATCAACGCCATTTTCTTCGCCGATTACGGCCAGCGCCTGTTGCCCTCCAGCGCCGGGCGCACCACCATGTGCCCGACGGAATTGCTGTACGACCCCGCGCGCAAACCGAATATCCAATTGCTGCCGATTGAAACCCGCGCCAAGCATTCCAGCACCAGCGAATACAAACGTTACCCCGATGAATGGCGCAGCGCGCAGCTCAACGTGCAATCGGGCGACGCGATGGCGGCAGCATTCAAGAAAGTCAGCGAGACCAAGCGCGTCCCGGTGGATGAAGCCAAAAGCTACGGTCTGTATAACGAACAAGATCCGGACCAGGCGTTGCTGGTGCGGGCCGACGGCACCATCGAAATTCCCTGCTGGCGCCATGCCATTATCAATTTCCCGCACCCGCTGCTGAAGCAAGGCCTGGTGATTCTGGATACACCGGGATTGAACGCCATCGGCGCCGAGCCGGAACTCACGCTCAATCTGCTGCCGAACGCGCACGCGGTGCTGTTCATACTGGCGGCCGATGCCGGCGTCACCAAGTCCGACATCGAGGTGTGGCGCAACCACATCAGCAATCTGCAGAGACGGCAAAAAGGCCGCCTCATCGTGCTCAACAAGATAGATGGATTGTGGGACGAACTCAAAAGTCCGGCGGCGGTGGAAAACGAAATCGCGCGGCAAGTCCAGTCGTGCGCCGAGACGCTGGGTTTGCACGCTTCGCAAATCTTTCCGGTGTCGGCACAGAAAGGCTTGCTCGCCAAGGTCACCAAGGACGCGCTGCTGCTCGCCCGCAGCCGTCTGCCGGAACTGGAACAGGCGCTTTCGGATTATTTGATTCCGTGCAAACAGGACATCGTGCGCGAAAACACCCAGAGCGAAATCGAGGACATGGCGGGCAACGCGCGCCGCGTGCTCGAGGCGCGCTTGACCAGCCTGCGCGAACAGCTGGCGGAACTCGCTGCGCTGCGCGGCAAGAACAAAGACGTGGTGGCGCACATGCTGGAGAAAGTCAAAACCGAAAAAGACAATTTCGAGAAAAGCCTGCAACATTTCCTGGCGCTGCGCAGCGTGTTTTCGCAGCACACCAATGCGCTGTTTGCGCATCTGGGCATGGACGCGCTGAAAACGGACGTGCAAAGCACGCGCGAGGCGATGAATGAGAGCAAATTCAGTTCCAGCCTGCGCCAGGCGATGCACGATTTCTTCGAAAAATCCAGCGACAACCTGGTGAGTTCCGCCAAGCAGACGGCGGAAATCCGCGCCATGATGGTGGCCATGTACAAGAAATTCAGCGCCGAACACGGGCTCACCGAAGTGACGCCGGCGCCGTTCTCGATGCTGAAATACATCAAGGAACTGGAGCGCTTGCGCGATGTATACAAGCGCCACTTCGACACCACGCGCACCATGCTCACCCACGAAAAATCCGCATTGATGGACAAGTTTTTCGAAACCCTGGCGAGCCGCGTGGTGCAGCTCTACAGCGTCGCCAACCATGACGCCGATGGTTGGCTGAAGGCGGTGATGGCGCCGATGGAAACCCAGGTGCGCGAACACCAGCTGCAACTGAAACGGCGTCTCGAAAGCATCAAGCACATCCACAAAGCCACCGACACGCTGGAACAACGCATCGCCGAACTCCGGGAGCAGGAGCACCAGATTCAATACCAGATCGAGGAGCTCAAGCAAATTTCGCGCAAAATCGCGGTCACGCTGTTTTTCGACGAAGCGGGGCAAATGGCGGCTTGATAGCGCCGTCATTTCCTTGCCTCAACCGGGATTTAATTCGAAGACGCGCTTTTCTGCGCTTGCAGCTCGAGGTATTTCTGCTGCAACTGTTCCCTGCTTTCGGTGCAGTCAGGATTGAGCGGGATGCAATCCACCGGGCACACCTCCACGCATTGCGGCCGCTCGTAGTGCCCCACGCATTCGGTGCACAGCTTGGGATTGATGAGGTAAATTTCCTCGCCCTGGGATATCGCGCCGTTCGGGCATTCCGGTTCGCACACGTCGCAATTGATGCATTCGTCGGTGATCATCAGCGCCATTTTTTTATTCTCTCAGGTCTTTTTGATTCTGGCGCTCAGTTTTTTGGCGACCAGCGGCTGCACGAACTTGCTTACATCGCCGCCCAGGCTGGCGATTTCACGCACCATGGTGGCGGACACGAACATGTATTGTTCGGAAGGCGTCAGGAAAATCGTTTCCACGTCGGGATACAGGTTGCGGTTCATGCCCGCCATCTGGAATTCGAATTCGAAATCGGAAACCGCGCGCAGACCGCGCAAAATAATCTTGGCGCGCTGCTCACGCACAAACTCCATGAGCAGGCCGCCAAACCCGATTACTTGCACTCTGGGGTAACCCGCCAGCACTTCCCGCGCCATCGCCACCCGTTCCTTGAGAGGAAAAAACGGCTGCTTGCCGCGGCTGTCCGCCACCGCCACCACCACGCGATCGAAAATCGTCGCGGCGCGGCGCACCAAATCTTCATGGCCGCGCGTGATGGGATCGAAAGTGCCGGGGTAAATCGTTTTATTCATGGTTTCCGTTTCAGCAATTGATAATACACTTGGCCGGCACGCGCCTGACGCCACACGTCCCAGCCCGTCTCAGCGCAGGCATGCGCGCTTTCCACATACACCTGTGCGTCCGCCGCCAGCCGCGCCGGCAGTTGCGCCAGCAGGCGCGGCAGGTAATCCGCGCCAAATGGCGGGTCGAGAAAAACCAAATCGTAGGCACGGCCATCGCTTTTGAGGAATTGTAGCGCATCGGCGCACACCAATTCCAGATTTTGTGCCTGAAGGTTATGCGCGTTGGCGGCGAGCGCGCGCTGCGCTGCGCGCAGTTTTTCCACCATCACCACCTTGGCGGCGCCGCGCGACAGCGCTTCAAAACCCAAAGCGCCGCTGCCGGCGAACAAATCGAGGCAAGTCAGGCCGGTCAAGTCCTGGCCCAGCCAGTTGAACAGGGTTTCGCGCACGCGATCCGGGGTGGGACGCAAATCCGCCAGCGCCGGAAATTCAACCAGGCGGCTGCGCCACTCGCCGCCGATGATGCGCACTTTGCCGCGCGCCATGAAAGCTCAGCTGGCGCCCGGCGCGCCCACCACCACCGTGATCATGCGCGCGGGGTCTATGCGCCGCTGAAACGCGCTTTTGATTTGCGCCGCGGTCACGCTCTCGACGCGCGGCACGAAATCATCGAGATAGGTCAGCGGCAGACGGTAAAAACCGATCACTGAAAGATACTCGAGGATTTTCTTGTTGCTGTCTATGCGCAGCGGAAAACCGCCGATGAGATTTTGCTTGGCGGCTTTCAGCTCCGGTTTGGTCGGTCCTTGGGCGATGAAATCTTGCAGTGTAGCGCGCACCACTGCAATGGCTTCGCCGGCCTGGTCTTTCCTGGTCTGCAAACCGATCTGGAACGGGCCTGGCTCTTTGAGCGGCAGGAAATAACTGTAAACGCTGTACACCAGCCCGCGTTTTTGCCGCACCTGCTCGACGAAGCGCGAAGCAAAACCGCCGCCGCCGAGCACGTAATTGCCCACGAACAGCGTGAAATAATCCGGGTCGTTGCGCGTGACGCCGGGATAGCCGATGAGAATATGGCTTTGCGCCGCCGGGTGCGCGATTTCGCGCACTTGCGCCTGCGCCGGCGGCGCAACCTGCGGCAGTGCGGGCAAAGGCGCTGTTGCTTCCGGTAAATTCGCGGTGAGCTTTTCCGCGATAGCGCGCGCGGTGTCATGGCTCACGTCGCCGATAATCGCCACCACCGCGTTGCCGGCACTGTAATACCTGCGGTAAAACTCCTGCACCTCATCGCGCTTGAGCGCTTCCAGTGTTGCCACTTCGCCCGCGGTGCGCAGCGCGTAGGGATGGCGGCCGTATAGCAGCGCATAAAACGCACGTTCGGCGATGCTCTCCGGCTTGGTGGCGGCTTCCTTCAGCATCGAAACCAGGCGCGTTTTTTCACGCTCCAGCACGTTTTCCGGAAACTCCGGGCGCTGCAGCATGCGCGCCAGGACATCGAGCGCCTGCTCGCGTTCGCGCACACTGCTCAAGGTGCGCAGCGTCACACCGGCGCGGTCCTGGTCGATGCGGCCGCCCAGTTGCGCCCCGACATCCGCCAGTTTGCCGGCGATTTCATCTTCCGTGAGCCCGCCCGCGCCCAGACTCAGCATATGCCGCGTAAGATTGGCAAGACCGGATTTTTGCGCGCCGTCACGGCTGCCACCGGCGGCGAAATCCACGCTCACATCGAGCATCGGCAATTCATGGCTTTCCACGAAATACACTTGCGCGCCGCTGGCAGTCTGCCAGTTCTGTATCGGCAATGTCGCCAGTGCCGGAGTGGCGATACCGACGCTCAGAAAAACCAGGCCGCAAAATTTAATAAGATTAATCATGCCTTAATCCTTTCGGCGCCTGGATCGGCTTCTTGTTTTCCAGCGGCTGCGGGTCGAGCACCGCCACCGTAAGATTGTCGTCGTTGAAATATTTTTTCGCCACCGCCTGCACCTGCTCGGCAGTGACCGCTTTCAGTTTGTCCACCAGAATATCCAGCGTTTTATACGATAGCCCGGCCATTTCCCATGTGCCGATTTGCCGCGCCTGTTCCATCACCGAATCGCGCTCGAATACCTGGTTGGCAATGACCTGTGCCTTGACGCGGTTCAATTCCTCATCGGTGACGCCATCGGCGATAATTTTTTGCAGTTCACCGCGTATCCCGGCTTCCAGGTCGGCCACGCTCTTGCCCTCGCTGGGAACGCCATCAAAGTAAAACGATCCCGGGCCGCGCTCGGTGCCGTCGTAACTCGCCCCGGCTGAAGATGCAATCTGACTTTCGCGTACCAATGACCGGTTGAGCCGCGCCGACTCGTTGCCGCTGAGCACGCCGCCCAGCAGTTCCAGCGCATAAGGCTCCCAGTCGCGCACAGGATCGCGCAGCACCGCCACGTGATAGCTCATCATGAGATAAGGCAGTTTTGCGGGGGCTTTTACCGTGACCCGGCGCACGCCGGTTTGCTGCGGTTCGAGCTGCGGCTTGCGTACCGGCAGGGTTTTAGCTTTAATCGAACCGAAATAACGTTGCGTGAGAAAGAACACTGCGGCGGGTTTCACGTCTCCCACAACCACCAGTGTGGCGTTATTCGGCGCGTACCAGGTGTGATACCACTTGGCCGCGTCTTCCACGGTCATGTTTTCCAAATCATTCATCCAGCCGATGACGGGGCGGCGGTAAGGGTGCGCCTCGAATGACGCCGCCATCAGTTGTTCATAAACCAGCGCTTGCGGTTTGTCGTCGGTGCGCCAGCGCCGCTCTTCCATCACCACTTTTATTTCCTTTTCGAATTCCGCTCTGGACAGCATCAGATTCTGCATGCGGTCGGCTTCCAGCCGGAACGCCAATTCCAGCTGCGACCGGTGCAATTGCTGGAAGTAGCCGGTGTAGTCCTGGCCGGTGAAAGCGTTGTCGCGCCCGCCGGCTTGTGCAATGAGTTTGGAAAATTCGCCGCCCGGTACTTTTTTCGTGCCTTTGAACATCATGTGTTCGAGCACATGCGCAACGCCGGTGGTGCCGTTCACTTCATCTATGCTGCCGGCTTTGTACCACACCATGGACACCACCACCGGCGAACGATGGTCTTCCTTGACGATGACCTTGAGCCCGTTCTTCAGTATCTGTTCGGCGGTGGCGGATTGGGCGGCGGATTGGAATAGAACGGCTAAACACAGCGTACTCAGAAAGCGGGCAATAGGATTCATTATTTTTTGGCCTGCGGTGGGTTGATTCGAATAGAATTATACCCGGTCATCCGGATAAGCGTTTGTGACAGCGGACAAGCATGTTTAGTTTCTTGAAACAAGACCAAAGCGGCGCTCAAAATTGGGCGGCACGTCTGAAACAGGGGCTCGCGCGTACCCGCACCCAGTTGAGTCAGCGGCTGGCGGGCGTATTCGGCGGCGGCAAAATTGACGAGACGCTGTATCAGGAGCTGGAAACCATTCTGCTGGTTTCCGATATCGGCGCCGCCGCGACCAGTCACTTGCTCGAACAATTGCGCATGCGCGTCAAGCGCGGCGGCCTGCAAAACGCCTCCGAGCTCAAGCGGGTATTGCAGGAAACATTGCTGGAGTTGCTGGTTCCGCTGGAAAAACCGCTCGATACTTCCACCCACCGGCCTTTCATCATTATGGTGGCCGGTGTCAACGGCAGTGGCAAGACCACGTCCATCGGCAAGCTCGCGCATTATTTTCGCGCGCAGGGTAATTCGGTGCTGCTGGCGGCGGGCGACACCTTCCGCGCCGCAGCGCGCGAGCAACTCTCGGTTTGGGGCGCACGCAATAATATCGAGGTCATCATGCAGCAAGGCGGCGATCCGGCCGCGGTAATTTTTGATGCGATACATGCCGCCCAGGCGCGCGGCACCGGCATCGTGCTGGCCGACACCGCGGGACGGCTGACCACGCAATTGCATTTGATGGAAGAAATCAGGAAAGTGAAACGCGTCATCACCAAGGCGGAGCCTTCCGCGCCGCACGAAGTGCTGCTGGTGCTGGATGCCAACACCGGGCAAAATTCATTGGCGCAAGTCAAGGCATTTGATGCGGCGCTGGGATTGACCGGGCTCATCGTCACCAAACTCGACGGCACCGCCAAAGGCGGGGCCTTGGCCGCCATTGCCCGTGAAAATCCGCTGCCGGTGCGCTTCATCGGGGTCGGCGAGCAAGTGGACGATTTGCATCCGTTCAGCGCTGGGGAATTCGTGCAGGCTTTGTTCGAATGATCTCGGCCAATCTGGTTTGCAAGCGTTACCCCGGCGGGCTGGAGGCGCTCAAGCATTTGAACTTCAAAATCGGGGCGGGCGAACTGGTAGGTATCAGCGGCCACTCGGGGGCGGGCAAGAGCACCTTGCTCAAACTGCTCGCCGCCATCGAGCGTCCCACCAGCGGCAGCCTTATCGTCAACGGCCAGAACACCGCTTCCTTGCGCGCGCCGGCGATTCCGTATTTGCGCCGTCATTTCGGCCTGGTGTTCCAGGACCAGAAGCTGTTATTCGAGCGCACGGTGTTTGAAAACGTGCTGCTGCCCTTGCAAATTACCAGTTTTGATCGCCGCGAAAGCGCGAAACGCGCGCGCGCCGCGCTCGACAAGGTGGGCCTGCTGAACAAGGAAAAAGCCATGCCTATCACGCTCTCCGGCGGCGAACAACAGCGGCTTTGCATCGCGCGCGCCATCGTCGGCCGGCCGGCGATATTGCTGGCCGACGAACCCACCAGCAATCTGGATGCGGCTTATGCCGCGGACATCATGGCGCTTTTCAAATCATTCAATCAGGTCGGCGTCACCGTGATTATCGCCAGCCATGATGAGACCATGCTGGCTCAACTGGGTCCGCGCATGCTGAAACTCCAGCACGGAGAGTTGATACAGTGAAAACCTGGCTGGCGCAACATGCGGAAACGCTGGCGAGTTCACTGCAGCGCCTGATGCGCAACCCGTTTGCCAATCTGCTCAGCATCGGCGTCATCGGCATCGCCTTGAGTCTGCCTTGCGGTCTTTACTTAATGCTTAACAATCTGCAAGGTCTGTCAAAACAAGTGGCGAGCGAACCGCGCATCAGCCTGTTTTTAAATACCCTGGCCAGCGCCGCGGATATCGCACAAATTGAAACGCGGCTCAAGAATCACCCGGGAATACTAAACTACGAGTATGTGCCCAAGGACCGGGCGCTGCGCGAGCTGCAGCAATCCGCCGGCATCGCGGACGTGGTACAAAGCCTGGCGCAAAATCCTCTGCCCGACGCTTTTATCCTGCGCGCCAGGAGCACGAGCGCGCAAAACATGCAAGCACTGCAGCAGGAATTTCGCGCCTGGCCGCAAGTCGTGACCGTACAGCTGGATTCGCAATGGGCACAGCGGCTGGATGCATTGCTGCGTCTGGGACGCAGCGCGATTTTACTGCTCGCAATATTGCTGGGTTTGGCGCTAATGGCGGTGACCTTCAACACCATACGGCTGCAAATCCTGACTCAGCGCGAAGTAATTGAAGTGGCAAAACTCATAGGCGCGACCAATCGTTTCATCCGTCGCCCGTTCCTGTATTTCGGTACCCTGCAGGGCTTGCTGGGCGGCTTGGCTTGCTGGATTATCGTGACGGCCAGCGTTCGTGTTCTCAACCAGAATCTGCTTGATCTGGCGCAGCTATATTCTACAAATTTTCAATTAGATCAATTAAATATGTTTGATATTGGCAGGCTCATGCTGGTTTCAGCCGTACTAGGCTGGTTGGGTGCCTGGATGTCAGTAAGCAAATACTTACATCAGATAGAGCCACGCTAAATTCAAGAACCTTTAGCGTCTCTGGCACTCTCATGCATCGAGTGCTAAAATACCGTTCAAGGAGTGAAAACAATGACTCAAGCCATGGCCTTACCTATCCCGGCCGCAAGCAGCCTGGAAAGCTATATTCAGGCGGTCAATCGCTTCCCGCTCCTGACTCAGGAGCAGGAATTGGAGTATGCGCGGCGCCTGCGCAATCACGGCGACCTCGAGGCCGCGCGGCAATTGATTGTTGCGCATTTGCGGGTGGTGGTATCTATCGCCCGTAACTACATGGGTTATGGATTGCCGCAAGCCGATCTCATCCAGGAAGGCAACATCGGCCTGATGAAAGCGGTCAAACGCTTCGATCCCGAGCGCGGCGTGCGCCTGGTATCGTTTGCCATACACTGGATCCGTGCTGAAATTCACGAATTCATCCTCAAGAACTGGCGCATCGTTAAAATCGCCACCACCAAGGCACAGCGCAAGCTGTTCTTCAATTTGCGCAGCATGAAGCAAGGCCTGGAGCCGCTGCATGGCACGCAGATCAGCGACATGGCAAAACGGCTGGGCGTAAAATCCGCGGAAGTGGTGGAAATGGAAACGCGTTTAAGCGGCCATGATATCGCGCTCGAACCGGCCGGCGAAGACGATGAAACCGGTTTTGCGCCCATCGCTTATTTAACCGATTCCGGAAACGAGCCGGAGCAGCTGGTCGAACGCGCGCAAAACAGCCGCTTACAAGATGAAAATTTGAAACAGGCGCTGCAAACCCTGGATGCGCGCAGCCGCCGCATAATCGAAGCGCGCTGGCTGCGCGAGAAGGACACGGCGACGCTGCATGATCTCGCCGCGGAATTCAAGGTTTCCGCCGAGCGCATTCGCCAGCTCGAGCAAAAAGCGCTGGCTAAAATGAAAACGGTGATCGAAACACCTGAAAAAATCAACCTGCCTGGGCCAGCAACACCTTGATGTCGTGCAACAGCACCTGCGCGCCCTGCCCGTAGCTCACGAATAGCCGCAGCTTGCCCGCCGGGTCGAACACATAAGTGCCGGCTGAATGGTCCATGGTGTATTCACCGGGGCGGCTGCCGGCGACTTTTTGATAGACGATCCTGAATTCCTTGGCCACCGCGGCGGTCGCCGCCGCGTCGCCGTACAACCCCAGAAAATCCGGATTAAATGCAGGCACATACTGCGCCAGCAGTTGCGGCGTGTCGCGCTCCGGGTCCACGGTGACGAACAAGGCTTGCACTTTGTTCGCATCCTGGCCCAACTCCTTCATCACCAGCGCGAATTCCGCCAGCGTGGTGGGGCATACGTCGGGACAATGCGTGTAGCCGAAAAACAGCACTACCACCCTGCCTCGAAAATCGGCCAGGCTGCGCGGCTTGCCGTTGTGATCGGTGAGATGAAAATCCCGGCCAAACTCCGCACCGGTGATATCGGTGGATTGAAAAACCGGCGGCTTGCCGCTGCAGGCGGCGAGCAGAACAACCAGCAGGAATTTAAGCAGCGGCTTCAAAGGTAAAAATAATGATCCGCCAGCAGCGCCGTGAACAGCAAGGACAGGTAGATTATTGAATAACGGAAGGCGCGCTGCGCCAGCCGGTCGCTGTAATCCAGATAGATTTTCACCGCGTAATACAGGAACAGGCCGTTTAGCGCACAGGCGCTCGCAAGATAAATCGCCCCGCTCATGCGGGTGGAAAACGGCAGCAGGCTTACCGCCGCCAGAATCAGCGTGTAAAGCAGCACATGCAGACGGGTGAATTTGTCGCCGTGGGTAACCGGCAGCATGGGAACACCGGCTTTGGCGTAATCGTGCTTGCGGTAGAGCGCAAGCACCCAGAAATGCGGTGGCGTCCAGGCAAAGATAATCAGGAACAACAGCAGCGCATCGGAAGAAATCTCGCCGGTCACCGCCGCCCAACCCAGAACCGGCGGCATGGCGCCCGAAGCACCGCCGATCACGATATTTTGCGGCGTCAGTGGCTTGAGCAAAACCGTATACACCACCGCGTAGCCGATGAAAGTGGCCAGCGTCAACCACATGGTGAGCGGATTCACCCAACCATAAAGTACAAACAGACCGCTGCCGCCAACGAGGCCGGAAAAACACAGCGTTTGCAGCGAGCTGATTTCGCCGCGCGGCAGCGGGCGCCAGCGCGTACGCGCCATCACCGCGTCGAGCTTTTGCTCGACCAGGCAATTCACCGCCGCCGCCGCGCCCGCCACCAATGCAATGCCCAGAGTGGCGGCCAACAGGATTTTCAGCGGTACCATGCCGGGTGTGGCGAGAAACATGCCTATCATGGCGGTGAACACGATGAGTGACACCACGCGCGGCTTGCACAAGCTCAAAAATTGCTGCATGCGAGTGGCGGTGCGCTGCCAGGTCAGGCTGGTCATGCCGGTTCTCCGATGGATTTTTCAGCTGCGGCATGCGCGCCGCCTGCCGGCTGAAGTTTGAAGTTTAACATTACCAAGGCAAGCAGTAACAGCGCCGCCACCGCATTATGCGCCACCGCCAGCGGTAGCGGCAGGCTGAAAAGCACATTTGCGATTCCCAAACTCAGCTGCAAGCACAGCAGCGCCAGCAGCAGCGCGCCATAGCCGCGCAATGCACGCGCCGCAATCGCCAAGCAGGCCAGCGGCGCGAGATAAATAAACACCAACAGCGCGCCGGCGCGATGTGTCCAGTGTATGGCGTTCAATGCAGCATTCGACAAGGGTTCGCCTTGCGCGGTCACGCCCAATGCGCGGAAAAAATGAAAAGCATTGGCAAAATCCATTTCCGGTATCAGTTGTCCATGGCACCAGGGAAAATCGGCGCAGGCGAGCGCGGCGTAATTGGTGCTGACCCAGCCGCCCAGCGCGATTTGCAAAATCAACAACACTAATCCCAGCCGCGCCCAAACGCCGAGATTTTTGGCTGCCGCGCGATCCGCCAATGGCAACCCATATTGACGCAGAGTAAGCCAGCACAGAAGAGCGAGAGTCGCCATGCCGCCCAGAAGATGCAGCGCAACCACGGCGGGTTTAAGCAATAGCGTCACCGTCCACATACCGAGCAGCGCTTGAACTATCACCACACCCAGCAAAAATAACGGCAGCGCCGCCGATTGGCGCGCGCGCTGGCGCCAAGCCATGATGGCGATGGCGAGAATCAGTAAACCCAGAATCCCGGCCAGATAACGATGAATCATTTCAATCCACGCTTTGGCCGAATCCAGCGGTTTATCGGGAAATTTGAGTTGCGCCAATCCGCGTGCCGTTTCACCTTGCGGTACCGAAACATGGCCGTAAC
>JBOIFQ010000035.1:0-2217 GCA_050741655.1 Burkholderiales bacterium
ACGCTTCGCGCTTGTATTCCTGCTTGGGATTTTTCGCCGCGTAGCCGCGCAAGTGTATGCCTTGGCGCAAATGATCGAGCGCCGCCAGATGCTCGCGCCAATGCGAATCCAGAATGTTGAGCATGACGCCACGCTGGTACTGATGCATGACTTCGCTGCCCACCAGTTCCAGCTTGTCCTGGTATTGCCGGTGCGCCGCCTCGATGATGCGCGCGCGCAGGCTTTCCTCGTGTAGATTGGAATCATCCTGCAACCATTGCCGCAGCGGCAATTCCAGCTGCAGCTCGGCGGCCAGGGTTTTTTCCAGCCCCGCCACGTCCCATTGCTCTTCCACGCTTTCCGGCGCGATGTGCTGGCTGATTAAATCGTTGGCCACATCTTCGCGCATGGCATGGATGGTGCCGGAAATATCGCTGCTCTCCAGCAGCTCGTTGCGCTGCTGGTAAATCACCCGGCGCTGGTCGTTGGCGACGTCGTCGTATTCGAGCAATTGCTTGCGGATATCGAAGTTGCGCGCTTCCACCTTGCGCTGCGCGTTTTCCAGCGCGCGCGTGACCCAGGGATGTTCGATGGCCTCGCCATCCGGCATTTTGAGCCGTTGCATGATGGCGGACACGCGGTCGGAAGCGAATATCCGCAGCAGCGGGTCTTCCAGCGCAAGATAAAAACGGCTTGAGCCGGGGTCGCCCTGGCGTCCGGAACGGCCGCGCAGCTGATTATCCACCCGCCGCGATTCGTGGCGCTCGGTGCCGATGATATGCAAACCTCCCGCCTGTACTACTTGTTCATGCAACTTGTCCCACTGCGCGCGCAATTCCTGGATGCGCCTGGTTTTCGCGGCCTCATCGAGGCTGGCGTCATCGCGGATGCTGTTGATTTCCGGTTCCGGGTTGCCGCCCAGCACGATGTCGGTGCCGCGTCCCGCCATGTTGGTGGCGATGGTGATCCACTTCGGCCGTCCCGCCTGCACCACGATTTCCGCTTCGCGTGCGTGCTGCTTGGCGTTCAATACCTGATGCGGCAGCTTTTCCCGCTCCAGCAGGCCGGACAGCAATTCCGAATTCTCAATCGAAGTGGTGCCCACCAGCACCGGCTGGCCGCGCTCACAGCAGTCGCGGATGTCGTTGATGACGGCCTGATATTTTTCCTTGGCGGTGCGGTACACCTGATCCTGGCGGTCTGCGCGCACCATCGGTTTGTGAGTGGGAATCACCACCGTTTCCAGCCCGTAGATTTGCTGGAACTCGTAGGCTTCGGTATCCGCCGTGCCGGTCATGCCGGAGAGTTTTTTGTACATGCGGAAATAATTCTGGAACGTGATCGATGCCAGGGTTTGATTCTCGCGCTGGATTTTCACGCCCTCCTTGGCTTCCACCCCCTGATGCAGGCCGTCCGACCAGCGCCGCCCCGCCATCAGGCGTCCGGTGAATTCGTCCACGATGACAATCTCGTCGTTCTGCACCACATAATGCTGGTCGCGGTGAAACAGCGCATGCGCTTTCAGCGCCGCGTAAAGATGATGCACCAGGTTGATATGCGCGGCGTCATACAGGCTGCCGCCCGGCGCCAGCATTCCGGCCTGACTCAGCAATTGCTCGGCGCGCTCGTGCCCGGCCTCGGTGAGCAGCACCTGGTTGGTTTTTTCGTCCACGCTGTAATCGCCCGGCCCGTCTTCCTGTTGCTGGCGCGTCAGTTTCGGCACCAGATCATTGATGCGGTAATACAGATCGGTGGTATCGTCGGCCTGACCGGAAATTATCAGCGGCGTGCGCGCTTCGTCTATCAATATCGAATCCACTTCGTCCACGATGGCGTAGTGCAGGCCGCGCTGCGCGCGCTCCTCCACCGCGTACTTCATGTTGTCGCGCAGATAGTCGAAACCGAATTCATTATTGGTGCCGTAGGTAATGTCGGCGGCGTAGGCGGCGCGTTTGTCCGCATCCGCTTGCTGAGAAACAATCACTCCCACCGTGAGACCGAGGAAATGGTAGATTTTGCCCATCCAGCCGGCGTCGCGGCTGGCGAGATAATCGTTGACGGTGACCACGTGCACGCCGCGCCCGGTAAGTGCATTGAGATAGGCCGGCAGGGTAGCCACCAGCGTCTTGCCCTCACCGGTGCGCATTTCCGCGATCTTGCCGTGGTTCAACACCATGCCACCGATGAGCTGCACGTCGAAATTACGCATTTGCAGAGTCCGTTTGCTGGCCTCACGCA
>JBOIFQ010000036.1:0-4321 GCA_050741655.1 Burkholderiales bacterium
CACCCGGCCGTAGTGCGTGGTATGCACGTCGCGCACTTCAAAACCGGCGCGCTCGCGCGTGAGGCCGCCCGGTCCCAGCGCCGACACGCGGCGCTTGTGGGTGATTTCCGACAGCGGGTTGGTCTGATCCATGAACTGCGAGAGCTGCGAGGAGCCGAAGAATTCGCGAATCGCCGCCGACACCGGCTTGGCATTGATCAAATCGTGCGGCATCAGGTTTTCCGATTCCGCCTGGCTCAGGCGTTCGCGCACCGCACGCTCGACGCGCACCAGTCCGGCACGGAACTGGTTTTCCGCCAGTTCGCCCACCGAACGCACGCGGCGGTTGCCCAAATGATCAATATCGTCAATCTCGCCGCGGCCGTTGCGCAATTCCACCAGGATCTTGATCACATCCACGATATCCTGATTGGAGAGTGTGCCGGCGCCGTTCAGGCCGTTGCGCCCGACCCGGCGGTTGAATTTCATGCGTCCCACGGCGGAAAGATCGTAACGCTCGGCGGAGAAGAACAGGCCGTGAAACAGGGTTTTTACCGCTTCTTCGGTCGGCGGCTCGCCGGGGCGCATCATGCGGTAAATCGCCACCTGCGCCGCCAATTGGTCGGCGCATTCGTCCACGCGCAAGGTCTGCGAGATATAAGAGCCTTGATCGAGGTCGTTGGTATAAATGGTGCAGATCTTGCCGCTCTGCGCCTCTTGTAATTTGGCGAGCAGTGTTTCGGTGATTTCATCGTTGGCTTGCGCCACTATCTCGCCGCTTTCCTTGTCCACCACGTTGTGCGCCAGCACGCGTCCCAGCAAAAATTCCGGCGGCACGTTCATTTTCTGCAAGCCTGCCTGCTCCATCTCGCGCACCAGCTTCACCGTGATGCGTTTGTCCTTGGGCACGATCAGCTTGCCGGTCTTGGTGGTGATGTCGAAGCGCGCCACCTCTCCACGCATGCGCTCCGGCACCAATTCGAATTGAATGCCTTTTTTGCTGACGTGGAAGGTGTCAAACGCGAAAAACTGCGCCAGAATCTGTTCCGGCGTCATGCTGATGGCTTTCAGCAGCGTGGTCACCGGCATCTTGCGCCGGCGGTCAACGCGGAAATACAGGTAATCCTTGTGATCGAATTCAAAATCCAGCCACGAGCCGCGGTAGGGAATCACGCGCGCCGAGAATAACAGCTTGCCGGAAGAATGCGTCTTGCCGCGATCGTGTTCGATGAACACGCCCGGCGAGCGGTGCAGCTGCGACACGATGACACGCTCGGTACCGTTGATCACAAACGAACCGGTATGCGTCATGAGCGGGATCTCGCCCATGTACACTTCCTGCTCCTTCACTTCTTTCACCGTCGGCTTGCTGGCCTCGCGATCCATAATGGTGAGC
Source organism: Burkholderiales bacterium (assembly GCA_050741655.1). Lineage (GTDB taxonomy): Bacteria > Pseudomonadota > Gammaproteobacteria > Burkholderiales > JAHFRG01 > JAHFRG01. The sequence continues at coordinate 1,376 of JBOIFQ010000036.1, forward strand.
CGCACTTTGGCGCGCAGGGGCGCGGCGAAAGTCAGTCCGCGCTGCTGGCACTCTCTGACGTCGAAAGGCGGCGTGCCGAGCGCAAAACTCACGAAATCCAGCCTGGCATTCTTGGAATGGCTCTCGATCGGAAAAATCGATGTGAACGCCGCTTGCAGGCCCTCGTTCTTGCGCTTTTCCGGCGCCACTTCGGCTTGCAGGAAAGCGGCATACGAATCCAGTTGCGTGGCGAGAAGAAACGGCACCGGCAGCACGCTGGCACGCTTGGCGAAGCTTTTGCGGATGCGTCTTTTCTCGGTAAATGAGTAGCTCATATCAACTCCAGATAGTTAAACGCCGGGGCAAAGCGCAAACAAATCCACGTTGCCGATTACTAGAAAATGCTTGCAAACAAAAAAACCAACAGGCCGGCGGTCGCCCGCCAGCCCGTCTTATTGCGTGCACCGGCTTACTTGATTTCGCAAGTGGCGCCGGCTTCAGTCAGTTGCTTGACGATAGCATCGGCATCCGCTTTGGATACGCCTTCCTTCACCGCTTTCGGCGCACCGTCCACCAGATCCTTGGCTTCTTTCAGCCCCAGACCGGTAACCGCACGCACCACCTTGATGACATTTACCTTGTTATCACCGGTGGTTTTGAGAATCACGGCGAATTCGGTTTTCTCTTCCGCCGCCGCGGCGGCGGCGGCGCCCGCGGCCGGCGCCGCCACTGCCACTGCGGTGGCGGCGGACACGCCAAATTTATTTTCCATCTGCTTGATGAGTTCGGAAAGCTCCAGCACCGTCATATTTGCAATTGCATCCAGAATGTCGGCTTTAGCAACAGCCATGATTTTCTCCTAATAAATAATGTTGATTTCAGTCGTGTGAGGGTCAGCCTTGCGCGGAACGCTGGTCGCGAACCGCCGCCAGCATACGCACGAATTTACCCGGCACTGCGTTGAGCGTGCGCACAAATTGGACCACCGGCGCCTGCATCGTGCCCAGCAGCTTCGCCAGCAATTGCTCGCGGCCCGGCATCTTGGCCAGAGCGACGACATCCTTCGCGTTCATCACGAAGTTGGCCATCGCGCCGCCCTTGATGACGAAGCGCTCGTTGTCCTTGGCGAATTCATGCAGCACTTTCGCCACCGCCACCGGATCGGCCGCGATACCATAGGCGAGCGGACCTTTCATGCTGTCCGCCAGCCCGGCAAACGGCGTCTCCGCCACCGCACGGCGCGCCAGGGTATTTTTCAGCACCCGGAAATACACTCCCGCGCCGCGCGCTTGCGCACGCAGCTTGGTCATGTCACCGACTTCCGTGCCGCGATACTCGGCGATGATGACGGCCTGCGCCTTGGCAAGCTGTGCGCTTACCTCGGCCACGACTGCCTTTTTCTGTTCCAGATTCAAACTCAAGGTCTATCCCTCCAGCTAGTTACCCGGTTGCGTTGCCGCAACTACTTAAGCGACCTTCGAGCAGATATGCAATCCTGTTGTCGGGTACGCCATCTGCGCAGAGCGCGAGGTGTTAGGAGTGAGGGGTGAGGAGTAAAAACGCCTCATCACTTTCCTCTGCTTCCTCAGCAATTAAGTTCGTCGGGGAGCGCCGCGCTCGAAGTTTTACACCTTACTCCTTACGCCTTACTCCTCACTGAACCTCTGCGGTCTTTGACAGCACGGCTGATTTCGTCGACGCCAGTTCATCAGCCTGCCCCAAAGTCCTGCTCGCGAAAAGCGCGCGCCTTCCGCGAATTTTTTACTGCGTCAAACTGGCCTGATCCACGCGGATTCCCACACCCATGGTGCTGGAAACCGAAATTTTCTTGAGATAAATCCCTTTAATGCCGGTAGGCCGCGTCTTGTTGAGCGCGTCCACCAGCGCCATAAAATTCTGGCGCAGCGCATCCTCGGGAAACGAAGCGCGCCCGATCGTGCATTGCACGATGCCGGCCTTGTCGGTGCGGTATTGCACTTGGCCGGCCTTGGCGTTTTTCACCGCGCCTGCGATATCGGCAGACACGGTTCCCACTTTGGGATTCGGCATCAAACCGCGCGGCCCCAGGATCTGGCCCAATTGGCCTACCACCCGCATCGCATCGGGCGCGGCTATCGCCACGTCAAAATCAATTTTGCCGGCCTTGATTTGTTCGGCCAGATCCTCGAAACCCACGATGTCGGCGCCGGCATCCTTGGCCTGCTTGGCTTTGTCGCCCTGCGCGAAAACCGCGACGCGCACTTTCTTGCCGGTGCCGGCGGGCAATACCACCGAGCCGCGCACCTGCTGGTCGGATTTCTTCATGTCCACACCGAGATTGAACGACACGTCGATAGATTCATCGAACTTGGCGGTGGCATTTTGCTTCGCTATTTTGAGCGCGTCGGGGAGCGCGTAGAGCTGGTCGCGATCAACCTTGCCATTAATCAACTGGTAGCGTTTGGATGCCATGTCACACCCCCTCGACTTCCACGCCCATGCTGCGCGCGCTGCCGGCAATGATACGTACCGCCGCATTCAGGTCGGCTGCGGTAAGATCGGGCATTTTCATTTTGGCGATTTCCTCGGCCTGCGCGCGCGTGATCTTGCCCACTTTGTCGGTGTGCGGGCGCGGGCTGCCTTTTTCGATTTTCGCCGCCTTGCGGATGAGCACCGACGCGGGCGGCGTCTTCATCACGAACGTGAAGCTCTTGTCCTGAAACGCGGTAATCACCACCGGAATCGGCAGGCCGGGTTCCATTTTCTGCGTGGCAGCGTTGAATGCTTTGCAGAATTCCATGATGTTAAGGCCGCGCTGGCCGAGCGCGGGTCCGATGGGCGGGCTGGGATTGGCTTTGCCCGCCGGTACTTGCAGCTTGATGAAACCGACGATTTTCTTTGCCACGATAACGCTCCTTTAAAGTGGGTTAAAACGGACGCCTCAATGGACGCCCTCCCCAAAACACGTGAACGAGTGAACCTCCTCAC
>JBOIFQ010000037.1:0-1780 GCA_050741655.1 Burkholderiales bacterium
TCCTAGCGATTCAATAGCAGCAAGGCATGCGACTGGCGTTATTGTAATAAGGAGACGCTTGCTGTTATGTGGAATACGCTGTGGGTAAGGCACTCCTTGTTTTCAAAGCTAATTAAGCACTATACCCGGCGGTTTTATGCTCCCAGCTGCACTGTACCAGTTCCAGTAGCCCGGATCGGGTTGACCCTCCAAGCGCCTAAAGTATCTGCCGTATCGCGAACAAGGTCAACGATTGTAAAATTAGTCTTTTCCCGACCTTGACCCGCCGGATTCCGCCAAGCATTCCATCATTTCCCCGCGTTCCTCGGGGCTGTGCTTTCTCAGGGACCCGACTGCTTAGACTCTATCGGCTAAGGAATCTCTGATTAAGTCCTTCGCGGATTGCGTTGCTGATAAAATGCGGATGGATGCAAGGCGCGCGACGAAGGTCGTAGCTGGGACTACGAAGCCGAGGAGCGCAACGACGCAGACGCCGCATTTTGCCGCAACCCGGAGGGACGGGGCTTGTCCGGGCGGTCTGCTTTGTCGCTCGGCTTGACAAGGGAGACTGGCCATTGGCTGCACCTCGCTTCGCGCAGCTCATCCCGGAAAGCCGCCGTCGCACCCGCGCGGGATTTAATCAGAGGTTCCCAAAATAAAACATGACTTCATTGAGCATCGTCATCCTTGCCGCCGGCTTGGGCAAGCGCATGCATTCGGATTTGCCCAAGGTGCTGCATCCGCTCGCCGGCCAACCTTTGCTGGCGCATGTGCTCGCTGCGGCGCGCGAATTGAAGCCCGCCAGGCTGTGCGTGGTTTACGGCCACGGCGGCAACGCGGTGTCCGAACATTTTGCCGGCCAGGATTTGATCATGGTGAAACAGGACCCGCAACTGGGAACCGGGCATGCGTTGCAGCAGGCGCTCCCGCATCTCGCCAAAACCGAATTGACGCTGGTGCTGTACGGCGACGTGCCGCTGATTGCAGCGGACACACTGCGCGGTATGCTCAAACCCAAACAGCTCACGCTATTGACAGTGAAGCTGGACGATCCCGCCGGCTACGGGCGTATCGTGCGCGACAAAAAAGGCGCGATCAAGCGCATCGTCGAACAAAATGACGCCAGCGCGGCGGAGAAAAAAATTCGCGAAATCAACACCGGCATCATGGCGATTCCCACCGCTAAGCTTTCCAGTTGGCTCGCCAAACTCAGTAACCGCAACGCACAGAGAGAATACTACCTCACCGATATAGTGGCGCAGGCCATCAAGGACAAAGTGAAAGTCGCGGCCGCGCAAGTCGCGCACGCATGGGAAACGCTGGGCGTCAACAGCAAAGCGCAACTGGCGCAGCTCGAACGTTTATATCAAAACGCGCGCGCCGCGCAATTGCTGGAGCAAGGGGTGACGCTGGCCGATCCCGGGCGCATTGATATACGCGGCGAGCTCGACTGCGGGCGCGATGTGGCGATAGATATCGGCTGCGTGTTCGAAGGCAAAGTGAGCCTGGGCAACAAGGTCAAAGTCGGCGCGTATTGCGTGCTGAAAGACGTGAAGATTACCGCCGGCAGCGAGCTTTTGCCTTATTGCGTGATTGAAGGCGCGCAAATCGGGAAAGATTGCCGCGTCGGTCCGTACTCGCGTATCCGCCCCGGAACCGCGCTCGACGATGCAGCGCATGTCGGCAATTTTGTCGAAGTGAAAAACAGCCGCATCGGCGCGGGCAGCAAGGCCAATCATCTGAGCTATGTCGGCGACACCACGGTAGGGCGCAATGTCAACATCGGCGCCGGCACCATCAC
>JBOIFQ010000038.1:0-2362 GCA_050741655.1 Burkholderiales bacterium
CAAGCGCTAGTATCCGCGCTTGGGGCTTACCACAAAAACTTGTTGCGCTCCCTGGATTTGCCTACTAGAATTAGTTGGTGTGGCATGTCTGACTACTATATATAGTGTGTATAGAGCAACCGCCGGGTTGCCTCTAAGTACCTAAATATAAAAAACATTAGGAGACTCAAATATGCAGCAGGTTGTTGCGACTGGCAGCGTTTCTTCTTCCGCGCCGGGTGTTAGCTTTTCCGATATCGCACCGGTACTCAATCCCGACCCGCGTTATGCACAGTACCGGGTAATCCGCCGCAACGGCAGCGTGGTCGGGTTCGAGCCGTCCAAGATTTCGCTGGCCATGACCAAGGCCTATATCGCGGTCGATGGCGGCCAGGGCGCAGCCTCCGCGCGCGTGCGCGAGATGGTGGCGAAGCTCACCGAAACCGTGGTGAACGCGCTGATGCGCCGCCAGCCCAACGGCGGTACTTTCCATATCGAAGATATCCAGGACCAGGTCGAACTTACCTTGATGCGCACTGGCGAGCACGAAGTAGCGCGCTCCTACGTGCTGTACCGGGAGGAACGCGCGCGCGACCGCGCCAAGCAAAAAGCCACTATCGAAGCCGCCGCGCCGTCGCACACCATTCACGTGCTGGAAAACGGCCGGAAAATCCCGCTTGACATGGAGCGGCTCAGCGCACTGATTCAATCGGCTTGCGTGAATCTGGGGCAAGCCGTGGAGCCGGCGCTGATTCTCAAATCCATGTTGAAGGATCTGTACGACGGTGTACCGGCGGCGGAAGTGCGCAAGTCAGCGGTGCTCGCGGCACGCGCACTGATTGAAAATGATCCAGCCTACACTTTTGTCAGCGCGCGCCTGCTGTTGCACTCCATTCGCGAGGAAGTGCTGGGCGAGGAAATCATGCAAGAGCAAATGCGCGCCGCTTACGTCGAATATTTTCCGTGCCTTATCCAGGACGGCATAGACGCCGAATTGCTCGATCCGCGCCTCGCGCGGTTTGATTTGCGGTGCCTGGCGGAAGCGCTGGATGCGGAGCGCGACCTCAGGTTCGGCTATCTCGGTTTGCAGACGCTGTATGACCGTTATTTCCTGCATGTGCACGGCCGTCATATCGAGTTGCCGCAGGCATTCTTCATGCGTGTGGCGATGGGGCTGGCTCTGAACGAAATCAACCGCGAAGAGCGTGCCATCGAATTCTACAACGTGCTTTCCAATTTCGATTTCATGAGTTCGACGCCGACGCTGTTTAATTCCGGCACAGTGCGCTCGCAACTCTCCTCCTGCTATCTCACCACGGTGGGCGACGATCTGGAGGGCATTTACGATGCCATCAAGGAAAACGCGCTGCTCGCCAAATACGCCGGCGGTCTGGGCAACGACTGGACGCCGGTGCGCGCGCTGGGCTCGCACATCAAGGGCACCAACGGTAAATCGCAGGGTGTGGTGCCGTTCCTGAAGGTGGTGAACGACACCGCGGTGGCGGTCAACCAAGGCGGCAAGCGCAAGGGCGCGGTATGCTCGTATCTGGAAACCTGGCATCTCGACATCGAGGAATTCCTCGAGCTGCGTAAAAACACCGGCGATGATCGCCGCCGCACCCACGACATGAATACCGCCAACTGGATTCCGGATTTGTTCATGAAGCGGGTAATGGAAGCGGGCGAGTGGATGTTGTTTTCGCCCAACGACGTGCCGGATTTGCACGACAAGTTTGGCCGCGCGTTTGAGCAGGCTTATCTGGCTTACGAGGGAAAAGCCGCGCGCGGCGAGCTCAAGCTGTTCAAGAAAATCCCGGCGCTGCAACTGTGGCGCAAGATGCTCACCATGCTGTTCGAGACCGGACACCCGTGGATTACCTTCAAGGACGCGTGCAACATCCGCTCGCCGCAGCAGCATGTGGGCGTGGTGCACAGTTCCAATCTGTGCACCGAAATCACGCTCAATACCGGCAAGGACGAAATCGCCGTGTGCAATCTGGGTTCGATCAACCTGCTGGCGCACCTGCAGGACGGCAAGCTTGATCACCCAAAACTCAAGCGCACCATCGCCACCGCGATGCGCATGCTGGATAACGTGATCGATATCAACTTCTACGCCGTCAACAAGGCGCGCAATTCCAACATGAAGCACCGTCCGGTGGGGCTGGGCATCATGGGTTTCCAGGATTGCCTGCACGCGATGCGTTTGCCGTATGCGTCCGGGGAGGCGCTGGAGTTCGCCGATCGCTCGATGGAAGCGGTGGCTTACCATGCATATTGGGCATCCACCGAGCTCGCCGCAGAGCGCGGACGCTATCCCTCGTACCGCGGTTCGCGGTGGGATCACGGCATCCTGCCGCAGGACACGCTCAAGCTTCTGCGC
>JBOIFQ010000039.1:0-3268 GCA_050741655.1 Burkholderiales bacterium
GAGCGTAAGCTCGCCCTGCTGCTGATTGAGCACGCGCGCGGTGTTGGGATTGGTTTGCTGCGCTTCCCAGCCGCTGAAAAACCAGTAGAGGGCGCCGATAATCAGCAGCCACGCGATCGCGAGCATCACCATGCCGCTGCGACGTTGGGGGTCCATTTCAGGAAAGACGAATGAAGATAGACGAGAGGCGGAAAAATCTTTCTTGCTGACGACCGATACAATCAGGCTTTGCCGTCTCTCGTCTCTCGCCCGGCGTCTCTCGCTTCACAGCTTCAAGAAGTGCTCGCGGTAATACTTGAGCTCGTCGATCGATTCATAGATGTCGGCGAGCGCTTCGTGCTTGCCGTGCTTGGCGAAGCCGGCCGCAAGCTCCGGTTTCCAGCGCTTCATCAGCTCTTTCAGCGTGCTGACGTCGAGATTGCGGTAATGGAAATGCGCTTCCAGTTGCGGCATGTGGCGCGCGAGAAAACGCCGGTCCTGGCAGATCGAATTACCGCACATGGGCGACATGCCGGGAGGGACATGCTGCTCCAGAAACACCAGCATCTGTCCTTCGATATCAGTTTCGGAAAGATTGGAGGCTTTGACTTTATCAATCAGCCCGGACTTGGCATGAGTGGATCGGTTCCAGCTGTCCATCGCCTCCAGCACCGTATCCGGTTGATGCACCACCAGCACCGGCGCTTCCGCCACGGTATTAAGATTGGAATCGGTCACCACCAGCGCGATTTCGAGGATTTTGTCGGCATCCGGATTGAGCCCGCTCATTTCCATGTCAATCCAGATGAGATGATTCCCGTCTTGTGCCATAATGGGCTTTGGAATTTACCAGTGCTTATTGTGTCATATCCCCACTTGAACTGAAACCGCATGCATACTTTTACTTTATTGTTTCTGGCGGCACTCCTGATCACCACCGGCACGCGCATCTGGCTGGCGTTGCGGCACATCCGCCACATCCAGGCCAACCGCGAACAGGTGCCGGCGGAATTTGCGGCGCAAATTAACCTGCCGGCGCATCAGAAAGCCGCCGACTACAGCAGCGCCAAGACGCGGCTGCATATCACGCACGCGCTGCTCGATGCGGTTTTGCTGCTGGTGCTCACCCTGGGCGGCGGCTTGCAGGCCTTGAGCGATCTGTGGTCGGGAGTGTCCGGCAACGGAATTGTTTTCGGCATCGCGCTCATCGCCAGCGTGGCCGTGATCGGCGCCGCGGTGGAGCTCCCGCTCGATGTGTATCGCACTTTCGTCACCGAAGCGCGCTTCGGGTTCAACCAGATGACGCCCGCTCTGTTCGTGATGGATTTGCTGAAACAAGCGCTGGTCGCCGCGCTGTTCGGCATTCCGTTGTTGTTCTGCGTGCTGTGGCTGATGGCGAAAATGGGCGCGGCCTGGTGGTTCTACGTGTGGCTTACCTGGGTCGCGTTCAATATTCTGGTGCTGGCGATTTATCCTACTTATATCGCGCCGCTGTTCAACAAATTTTCGCCGATGGAAAATGCCGAACTCAAAACGCGGGTGGAAAACCTGCTCACCAAATGCGGCTTCAAGTCGCAGGGACTGTTCGTGATGGACGGCTCCAAGCGCAGCAATCACGGCAACGCTTATTTCACCGGCTTCGGCGCCGCCAAGCGCATCGTGTTTTTCGACACCCTGCTCTCCCGCCTGGATGCGCCTGAAATCGAGGCGGTGCTGGCACACGAGCTCGGGCATTTCAAACGCCATCATGTCATCAAGCGCATGCTGTGGACGTTCGCGGTGAGTCTGGGCTTCCTGTGGCTGCTGGGCGCGCTCATGGATCAGGCCTGGTTTTATCAGGGGCTCAACGTTGCTACGCCTTCCACCGCCATGGCGCTGCTGTTGTTTTTCATAGTCACGCCGATTTTTACTTTCCTGCTGCAGCCGCTGCTGGCCAAGTATTCACGCCGGCACGAATTCGAAGCCGACCAGTACGCGGTGCAGTATTCCTCCGCCGCCGATCTGGTGCGCGCGCTGGTGAAGCTGTACAAGGACAACGCCTCCACGCTCACACCCGACCCGCTGCATTCGGCGTTTTACGATTCGCATCCGCCCGCCGCCATCCGCATCGCGCGCTTGCAGGCCGCCGCGCATAAAACCGCATGAGGCCGTATTTAATATTTCTCGCGTTGCTCGCTGCTACTCCGGCTGCGGCGGAGCCTTTTGCCAACGCCGATCCGAAAACCGGCAAGACGCTGCATGAAAAATCCTGCAGCGGCTGTCACGCCGCCATGCTGGGCGGCGATGCCAAGCTTTACCACCGCCAGAACCGCATAGTCAAAACGCCGCCGCAGTTGCTGGCGCGCATTGCCGCCTGCAACGCCAACACCAACGCCGGATTGTTCCCGGAAGAAGAAGAACACATCGCGGCGTATCTCAATCAGCAGTATTACCACTTCAAGTAGCCCGCTTCATGCGGGCGGAGAAGACCTGAAGCTTTCACCGCCAGGGACACAAAGCAAACATAAAGACATTGACCACAGAGAACACGGAGCACACAGAGAAAAACTTTATTGGGGTTTCCTCCGTGATCTCCGTGTCCTCCGTGGTTCAGCATTCCTAGGTTCCCTCGCGACCTTTGTGTCCTTTGCGGTTCAAGATCACCATGAAAAAAACCGCCGAAGATATCAGTCGCGATGAACCGCGCTTGATTCACGGACAAATCGTCGCGAGCTTCGGCCGTCATTATCTGGTCGAGCTGGATGACGCCGAAATCATCGAGTGCGTGAGCCGCGGCAAGAAGCGCGAATATGCTTGCGGCGATCGTGTTGCAATCACGCGCACCGCGCCCGCGCAAGGCGTGATCGAAGCCGCCGATCCGCGCTCGCTGCTGTTTTACCGCGCCGACGCGCAGCGCGGGAAGCTGATTGCCGCCAACATCACGCAAGTGATTATCGTGCTGGCCGCGATTCCGAGCTTCGATGAAGAATTGCTCAACCGCATTCTGGTCGCCGCGGCGCGGATTAAATGCAAGGTGTTTATCTTATTGAATAAAAATGACCTGGTGGTGGAGACCGCCAGCGCGCAGGAAAAATTACAGCTTTATTCACAACTCGGTTACCGTTTGCTTGCGCTTTCCGCCAAGCACGACATAACCTCCTTACGCGAATTTCTTTCCCACGAAACCAGCCTGCTCATCGGACAATCCGGCATGGGCAAATCCACCATCATCAATGCACTGCTGCCGCAAGCTGACGCGGCCACGCGCGAAATTTCCACCTGGCTTAAATCCGGCAAGCACACCACCACC
>JBOIFQ010000040.1:0-2395 GCA_050741655.1 Burkholderiales bacterium
CAGCAGTATCGCCATGCGCTTGCCGACATTCTCGCGCGTGAGCAACTGGAAAGTGCGCGCGCCGGCGCCATCGAGCGAAATGTGCACCGCGGGCTCGCCGCTCTGGCCGTCGTAACCCGGTTGTGCGTCGCTGATGCGCTCGCCGGTGAGCACCACGGCTTTCTTCACCAGAACCGGCGCGCCGTTTCTTTCTCTGTACAGTTCGTCACCGACCGGCAGCTGGCCTTTGGCCGCCGCTTCCAGCGAGCCGGCATCGCCGTGCTCCTCATCCACCATGCGCACTTCGAGCGAAGCGGTGCGCCCCAGAATGTCCTTGGCCTTGGCGGTGTCCTGCACGCCGGGCAATTGCACCACCACGCGCTCCGCGCCCTGCTGCTGGATGATGGGCTCGGCCACGCCTAATTCGTTGACGCGGTTGCGCAGCGTGGTAATGTTTTGCTGCAAGGAGTATTCCTGAATCTTGGTTTGCGCCGGCGGGGTGAGCGTGGCGATGAGTTTGGGCTCGCCGTTTTCATCCGCCTCCTTCAGTGCCAGGTCGGGGAAATTCTTGCCGATTTCGGCGGCGGCTTTTGCGCGCGACTCAGCGTCGCGGAATTTCACGTTGACCGTTTGTCCGTCGCGCGCCACACCGGTATAAGCGATTTTCTTGTCGCGCAAGGTGCCGCGGATATCGGCCACGTAACGGTCGGCCGCTTTGTCGAGCGCGGCCTTCATGTCCACTTGCAGCAGAAAATGCACGCCGCCGCGCAAATCCAGACCCAGATACATCGGCAGCGCGCCGATGCTGGACAACCACTTGGGCGAGCTGGAGAGCAGATTCAGCGCCACCACGTAATCATCGCCCAGCTTGGCTTGCAGCAAATCCTTGGCTTTCAGTTGCGTATCGGTGTCGGCAAAACGTACTTTGATGGTATTCACATCGAGAAACGCGCCCTGCGCGGAGACGTTGGCCTGGACTAGCGCTTCTTCCACGCGTGCAAGCAGTGCGGTATCCACTTTCAGCGCCGACTTGGCGGGAAGAATTTGCACCGCGGGATTTTCGCCGAACAGATTGGGCAAGGTATAGAAAAAGCCCAGCAGCAGGGCGATCCCGATGACGAGGTATTTCCAGAGCGGATAACGGTTCATCGATCAGAGCGTGAACAGGTGAACGGGTGAACGGGTGAACGGGATACACAAAGCGCGCACCTGGTGCGGCATGACTCGTTCACTCATTCACTTGTTCACTTTTCACTAAATGTTTTTAATAGTGCCCTTGGGCAGCAAGGACTGCACCGCCGCTTTCTGCACTTGGATTTGCACGTTGTCCGCGATTTCCAGCGTCACATAGTTGTCACCGACCTTGGTGATTTTGCCGAGCACACCGCCGCCGGTCACCACCTCATCGCCTTTTTGCAGGGCGTCCACCATGGATTTCATTTCCTTGGCGCGCTTCATCTGCGGGCGGATCATCAGGAAATACAGCAGCACGAACATCAGCGCCAGCGGCAGCATGCTCACCCAATCCAGGCCTTGCTGCGCGGGCGCCGCAGTTTGCGCAATAGCTTCGCTAATCAGCACGGGTTTCTCCAACGGTTCCAGACAAAGGCGTCATTCTATCATGGCATGGCGGGTCTGCTTAAACGCTGAAACAAAATCTCCGAAGCGGCCCTGCTCGATGGCCGCGCGCATGCCGCGCATCAGCTCCTGATAGTAATGCAGGTTGTGCAGGGTGTTGAGGCGCGCGCCGAGAATTTCGTTGACCTTCTGCAAATGGTGCAGATAAGCGCGGGTGAAGTGGCGGCAGGTGTAACAAGCACATTCTTCATCGAGCGGCGCGAGATCGTCGCGGTAGCGCGCGTTGCGCAGCTTGATGGTGCCACGGCGGGTGAAAATCCAGCCGTTGCGGGCGTTGCGCGTGGGCAGCACGCAATCGAACAGGTCTATTCCCTGTGCCACCGCGTTAACGATGTCTTCCGGCGTTCCCACTCCCATCAGATAGCGCGGCTGGTTGCGCGGCAATTGCGGAGCGATATGTTTCAGCACGCGCTGCATATCGCGCTTGGGCTCGCCCACCGACAGCCCACCTAAGGCATAACCGTCGAAATTAATTTCCACCAGACCGCGCAGCGACTGGTCGCGCAAATCCTCATGCATGCCGCCTTGCACGATGCCGAACAGCGCGTTGCCGTTGTTGTCGTGTGCGTGTTTCGAGCGCTCGGCCCAGCGCAGCGACAGTTCCATGGATTTGCGCGCGATCTTTTCGTCCGCGGGGTACGGCGTGCATTCATCGAACACCATCACGATATCGGCGTTGAGGACGCGCTGGATGCGCATGGATTCCTCGGGCGAGAGGAAACACGCGTCGCCGTTCACCGGCGACTGGAACTTCACGCCTTTTTCCGTCACCTTGCGC
>JBOIFQ010000041.1:0-1620 GCA_050741655.1 Burkholderiales bacterium
GCATTGGTGAGCACATAACCGTCGGCGCTGATGATAAACCCGGAGCCCAGCGATCTGGATTCGAATTCACGCGGTATCTGCGGGGCAAAGCGCCGGAAGAATTCGTAGAACGGATCATCCTCGGAAAACGGCAGTTGCGGCGTGCCCTGGCTGTGCACGGTCTGCGTGGTGCTCACGTTGACCACCGCAGCGCCTTGCTTTTCCACCAGCTCGGTGAAATCAGGCAGTTCCTTGGCAAAAGTTGCGGCTGCAAATGAAAATAACAGAGTGAGAACCCAAAACAGTTTTTTCATGGATTGATTTCCTTTGCTTCTCTTCAATGAAATATTAAATCAGGGATTAAATCAAAAGGATTGCGCGGGGGCGGCTTACTTCCCGGAGAAATAAACGGAGTTTCCCATTTCCATCACGGTAATCGGCGGCGCTTCCCCCAGCACGGTAATCTGGTAATCGGCCACCGGTTTGGTATAAACATTGAGCGCCCCGCGCTTGGAAAGGCCGTTCACCGGTTTGTTTTTCGGCCCCAGCGGCTCGATGAACACCGATACCGCGACCATGCCATCGGAATAGACCAGGTGTGAAATCGGTGCGGGTTTGCCATTGATCACGCGCGTGGTTTCCATGATTTTCCTGAATCCCGCGAGAGGATTCCGCACCGCCCAACCGGTGGAGACGGAAGACGGTTCGGCCTGACCGGCGCGGTCATAATGCCATTCCGGAGTTTTGGCCGGAAACCCCGGTTTGAGCATTTCCTTGCTGATCGGCGCGCCGATGGTAATTTGAGTGAAAGCAAACTGCTCCACTACCTGGCTGTTTTCATCCAGCGTGCTGGCTTTGAGCAGCAGGCCGGAGTTCATGTCGGCCCAGAACTTGTGCCCATAGCGCAAGCCGTCCCTGGGTTCCAGCACCAGCGCCTGACAGTCATAGCCGGCGATGCGTTCCTGCCCGGCTTTCTTGATGATGTAACTTTCGCTTAAATTGCTGAGCTGCTCCGGCAGCAGCGCGGGGAAGGATTTTCTCAGCGCGCGCTTTTCCACTTTGACAGTTTTGCTTTCGGGCAAATAGCAGCGTACCTCATCGTTGCTGCGGATGATTTCGCGCGGCCAGCCATCGAGAAATTCCAGTTTTTCCTGTTCGCCTGAGGCGTCCACGGCATGCACGATGCGCGAGGTTTCGACGCGGTTGCCGTATTGATAAATGAAAGTGCCGCTGTAATTGAGTTGGCGCGCGGCGGCGGCGATTTTCTGCATCCAGACGAAGGCGTCGTCAGACGGAGTTTCCGCCAGCAAGCTTGCCGGCCACAGCAGCAGGACAAAAAACCAAACCTTCATCGGCTGGCTTCTCCGCCTTCGCCGGAAACGGTCCTGACATAAGAAGCCACGCCTTGCATGGTGGTGCTGGGGGAAAATTCCTGATGCGCGAGCAGATATTCGTTGACGTTGCTGTTGAGCGGGTATTTGGGCAGGCTGGCAAGCATGGCTTGAGCGCTGGATTGCCGGGCGGCGAGATTTTCCGTGGGTTTATCCGTGTAATTCTGCAGCACTACCCAGCCCACCATGGCGATAGCGGCCAGCGAAGCGGCGACGGACAAGGCGGCATATTTGACTTTCTGGGTAAGCC
>JBOIFQ010000042.1:0-11674 GCA_050741655.1 Burkholderiales bacterium
CCCGATGCGTTATCAGGTGCTGTCCAAGGCGGTGAAAGCGGCGCGCGGCAACCGCCGCGAAGTGGTGAGCAAGATTCTCGAATCCATCAAGCAGCGGCTGCAACAGGCGGGAATCGAGGCGCAGGTCAGCGGCCGCGAAAAACATCTCTACGGCATCTACAAAAAAATGCTCGGGAAATCGCTCTCCTTCTCCGAAGTGCTCGACATTTACGGCTTCCGCATCCTGGTGAAAGACGCCGCCGCCTGTTATCTCGCGCTGGGCGCGCTGCACAGCCTGTACAAGCCCATCCCCGGCAAATTCAAGGATTACATCGCCATCCCCAAAGCCAACGGCTACCAGTCGCTGCACACCACCTTGTTCGGCCCGTTCGGCACGCCCATCGAAATGCAAATCCGCACCGCCGACATGCACCGCATCGCCGAAGCCGGCGTGGCCTCGCACTGGCTCTACAAAAGCGCGGAGATTACGCTCAGCGAGTTGCAGCAGAACACCCACCAATGGCTGCAGAATCTGCTCGAAATCCAGTCCGAAAGCGGCGACTCGGTGGAATTTCTGGAACACCTCAAGGTGGACTTGTTTCCCGACGAAGTCTATGTGTTCACGCCCAAGGGCCAGATCATGGCGCTGCCGCGCGGCGCCACCGCGGTGGATTTCGCCTATGGCGTGCATACCGACATCGGCAACCGCTGCGTGGCGGTGAAAATCAATCACGAGCTGATGCCGCTGCGCAGCGAACTCAAAAGCGGCGACCGCGTGGAAATCGTCACCGCTTCGCACGCCAAGCCCAATCCTTCATGGCTGAATTTCGTGGTGAGCGGCAAGGCGCGCTCGCACATCCGGCATTTCCTCAAGACCATGCACTACGCCGAATCGGTGCAACTCGGCGAACGCCTGCTCAACCAGGCGCTCACCGCGCTCAAGCCCGGCAGCATGGAAATTGACGCCGCGCACTGGGAAAAACTGCTACGCGATTCCAGCGCCAAATCGCGCGACGAAATCCTCGCCGACATCGGGCTTGGCAAGCGTCTGGCCCTGGTGACGGCGCGGCGCTTGCTGTCCATCCGCGATCCTCTGGCCAGAAGCGGCAAGAAAATTCCCGGCACCGTCACCATCCGCGGCACCGAAGGCATGGCAGTGCAATTCGCCAAATGCTGCCGGCCGATTCCCGGCGACCCCATCATCGGCTACATCAAGAAAGGCCAAGGGCTGATCATCCATACCCATGACTGTCCGGTGTTGAGCAAGCTGCACGCCGTGCCGGAAAAAACCCTGGATGTGGATTGGGATCCGGACACCAGCAAACTGTTCGATGTCGGCATCAAGCTCACCGTCGCCAATCAGCGCGGCGTGCTGGCCAAGGTGGCGGCGGAAATCGCCGAAGCCGGTTCCAACATAGACAACGTGAGCATGGAAGAAGGCGAGAGCAGCGCCTACACCGGCATTCATTTCACTTTGCAGGTTTCCAACCGCATGCATCTCGCCCGCGTGATGCGCGCGCTGCGGCGGGTTCCGGAAGTGGTGAGAATCACGCGGGTGAAAGGCTGATTGCACTTTGTCTTTGCGAACCGAAGGTGAAGCAATCTTGCCCTTCTGTCTTTGCGAACCGAAGGTGAAGCAATCATGCCCTTCGTCATTGCGAGTGAGTGAACCGCAGCCCAGAGCGCTAAGCCTTCAGCCGCGAGCGAAGCGTGGCGGGAAGGGGAAGCAATCTGGAGTTTAAAATGAAGATTGCTTCGTCGTTGTCACTCCGCGTCATGACAGCGCCCGCTTGACGTTAATAAGACTAGTCTATACACTAGTCTCATTTAATTCCCGGAGTAACCCGCATGAAAAACGCCATCGGCGCCTATGAGGCCAAGACCAAGCTGCCCGAACTGCTGCGGCAAGTGAAAGCGGGCAAGCGCTTTACCATCACTAACCGCGGCGAGGCGATTGCCGACCTGGTTCCGAGCAAAAGCGTGAAGCCGAAAGACCAGGCCGCGGCAGTGGAAAAGTTCAAAGCGTTCATGCGCGAAAACCCGGTGCGCGGCGCCGTGAACATCAAGCAACTGATCGAGGAAGGCCGCGCGTGAACTTCGTGCTCGATGCTTCGGTCACGATGTGCTGGCTGTTGTTCGACGGCAAATCCACCGCACGCGCTTTTGCGCTCGAAGTTCTGGACGCCATGAAGCAAGCCGCAACCAACGCACACGTGCCGCTGACGTGGGGGCTTGAGGTATCCAACGTCATAGCCAAAGCGGAAGCCCGCGGTTTGCTCACGGCAGCGCAAAGCGGGGCCTTCATCGAAATGCTGGAGAGCGTGAACATCGCCGCGGATTCCGCGACATTTTCAAAAGCCTTGACGGATACGCTTCAGATTGCGCGCCGTTACCGGCTTTCTGCTTACGATGCTTCCTATCTGGAGCTTGCTCTGCGCGAGAGTTTGCCGCTGGCAACGCTCGATGCGGATTTGCACAAAGCCGCACAGAAAGCAGGTGTAAAACGTTTTACCGGCAAAGTTAGCTGAGCAATCATTTTTAAAAGCAGATTGCTTAGTCATTGCGAGCGCTAGTCAAGCAATCTCGCCATTTTGTCTTTGCGAACGCAGTGAAGCAATCTCGCTTTAACATTACATCTAGACCCGGGATTGCTTCGTCGTTGTCACTCGTCGCAAAGACGGCAGCCGTCATTGCGAGGCGCGATAGCGCCGTGGCAATCTGCTTTTGAAATCAAGATTGCTTCGTCGTCAGACCGCCACGCTGCCCCCTCGTTTCTCTCCGGGCTGCGCTCGCGGCTAAAGCCTCACCACTAAAGACAGCCTGCTGTCTTTGTGAGCGTCTTTAGCCCCGGACTTGATCCGGGGGAAGCAATCTCGTCATTTTGTCTTTGCGAACGAAGTGAAGCAATCTCACTCTCAGATTTCATCATACAAATCGTGCCAATCGGGGTTGAAAGCTTTTATCAAATTCAATTTTTTCTGTCTGGAACCTGCCTTGATTTGTTTTTCTCTTGCAATCGCCGCGTAAGCATCCCCGGCCACCTCATAGTAAACCAGTATATGCACGCGGTATTTTTTGGTAAAACCCTCGACAAAATCATGCTGGTGTTCATAAACGCGGCGCTTGAGATCATTGGTGACGCCGGTGTACAAAACTCTGTTGCTTTTGTTGGTAAGGATATAAACGTAAAACTCCCGGCTTCTTGTCATTAAGCTCCTTGACGTGTTGACAACGCTGTCATTATTGCGAATGCCGCAACCAGCTCAGGATAAACTTCGCGTAGCAATCTCGATTTTTTCAACCACCCCGAGATCGCTTCGCGTTGCTCGCGATGACGGCTATGTCTTTGCAAACCGAAGGTGAAGCAATCCGACAGACCAAGGTCTGTCGTCGCAGCCGCGAAGCGGCGTGGCGATCTGGTGCGAGATTGCCGCGTCGCGCTGTGCGCTCCTCGCAAAGACGCCTCAGTCTTTGCGAGGAGTGTAGCGACGAAGCAATCTGGTTTATACAACATTATGTAAAAAATCAACATATTATATTCAATCTGCACTATCAAACTAACGCCCCGCTCCCCAGGCATTAATCTTTCAAAAACCCGCCGTGTCAAAACACATCAAAAAATGTTGTTGCAAAAAAACAACATAAATCCACTTGAATGGTTCTAAATCACTCATAATTCGTGCAAATTAAAATTTTGTTCGGTAATATCCATTGTGTATCAGGCTGTAGTTGCAGTACCGACACAATTAAAATTTCACTCTTGGAGGAGTAAATGAAAGAAAAAAACCCGTTGCATAAGCGCAACAGCCGGCTCGCGCAAGGCGTAGGCGTACTCGGCGCACTGGGGCTGATAATGCTGGCCATGCCCGCGCAAGCTGCCGATGACACCGCAGCCCTCAAGCAGCAACTCGAAGCACTGCAAAAGAAAATAGAAAAACTCGAGCAGGACCAGGCCAAACAACAACAGTCGCAGCAGGAACTGCAAACCAAGATCGAGAAGACCGAAGCCGCGATTCCCGCCAATGTGATCACCGTCGGCGACGACAAGAACTCGATCAAACTCGGCAACACGTCGTTTAGCTATGGGGGTTACGCCAAGTTTGACGCGGTACTGAACCGCAATGGCAACCAGACTGGCGGCAGCGGCTCGGCAGGTACATTCTCCACCGTTTTCTTCCCGACCCAGTCGGTTCCGATTAACGGCCCGACTGAAGTAAGGGGCAACAGAAATCAGCTGGCCTTGACCGCGCGCGAATCGCGTCTGTGGTTTCACACCAGTTCACCCACCGATGCCGGCAAGTTGCAGACTCATCTCGAGTTTGATCTTTATGGCGCGGCGGGTACTGAAATCAACACTAACGGCGCTTCTTTCCGGCTGCGCCATGCTTATGGGCAATTGGGCAACTTGCTGGCAGGCCAGTTCTGGACCACTTTCATGGATGTGCCCACGATTCCGGAAACCGCCGATTTCGGTGGCCCGGCCTCGCAGGTGTTCGTGCGCCAGCCTATAGTGCGTTACACCCTGCCCACTTCGTATGGCGTGTTCCAGTTCGCTGCTGAAAGCCCTGAAAGTCTGGTGTACGTGCAAGCTGCCCCCGTCGGCGTGGTTGCAACAGGCTCAACCGCTGGGGCCGGAGCTCCTCCTAACACTGTTATCGGCCAAGACCGTTTTCCTGATTTGATCGGCAAATACACCTACACCGGTGACTGGGGCAATGCCTCAGCCGCAGTGCTCTTCCATCAGACGCGTATTGACCCGATAGGGTTAGCGGCGGCTAACGCAAACGGATCCGACGCCAAGGAAGGCGCGGCGTTGCATCTGTCCGGCGTATTGAAATCTTTCGGCAAGGATAATCTGAAGTTCAGCTTCCTTTACGGCAACGTGGGGCGCTATGCCGGCCTCGCCAGTTTCGCCGAAGCCGCGGTTAGCAGTAACGGTTCCCTCAGTACCCTTAACGTGTTCGGCGGCTTTGTCGCTTACCAGCACTGGTGGACTCCCACGCTGCGCAGCACCCTCGTGGTTTCCGATTTGCAGGCGCAAAATACGGTGCCAAATTTTGCCGTCAACAAGGAAATCAGATCGGCCCACGTCAACCTGTTCTGGAGCCCGGCTCCGGCAGTCAACTACGGTATCGAGTATCTGTACGCCGACCGCGAGCTGGAAAGCTTTCAGCGCGGCTATCAGAACCGCTACCAGTTGACCGCCAAATACAATTTCTAGACTGATTTAAGCATCCCGCTCAAAACCCCGGTGGATTCCCGCCGGGGTTTTTTATTTCCACCTCTTCACTACCAAAAAAACCGGGATTGCTTCGTCGTTGTCTCGCCACGCGCCCCCTTCGCTGCGCTCGGGGCTACGGCTCACCGCGGCTGAAGACTCATCCTCGCAAAGACGGCCTTTTGCCGTCAGCGCGCGCGCAGCCGAAGGGCCTCCTCGCAATGGCATCCGCGCGATTGCAAACGCGTATTCGGCATGGTAAGATTTCCTTACTTCATTACTTTGCTTTTTTAGCAGCCATGCTCGCCAAGAAAACCGTCAAGAATCAACTCACCCTGCCCAAGAAAATCGCCGATCGCTTCCCCGGCACCGAGTACTTCGAAGTCAGAGCAGAGCACAACCGCATCATCCTTGAACCTCTCAGGCGGGATCGCGCCCGGGAGACACGCGAAAAGCTCGTCAAACTTGGTATTTCCGATTCCGACATTTCCAAGGCCATCGCCTGGGCGAGACCAGCAAAACGGTGAGAGTTGTTCTCGACACCAACGTCGTGTTGTCGGCCATCCTTTTTGAAACAAGTCATCTGAGTTGGTTGAGGCCGGCCTGGGCCGCCAAAACGATTATTCCGGTGGTGGATAAATCCTGCGCGGATGAATTGTTGCGCGTTCTCGCTTATCCCAAATTTCAACTAACAAGGAATGAAATCGAGGCCCTGCTCGGAGGTTATTTGCCTTACACGGAAACAGTTCAGACCGCCTCTTTTCGTCCGCGTGATCTGCCACGCTGCCGCGACCCGCATGATCAGAAATTCCTGATGGTGGCCGCAGCGGGGAAAGCCGTGGTCATGGTTACGGGCGATAAAGCCCTGCTCGAGCTTAACGGACAAACCCGTTTTGCCATCGAAACCCCCAGGCAGTTCCGCAACCGGCTGAAAGTTTAAAACCGCGCCGCGCCTTGCCTTCCTGCGATGAAGAAGACTTCCGTCATTGCGAGTAAAACGAAGCAAACTCGCTTTTTTCACCCATCCCAAGATTGCTTCGTCGTTGTCACTCCTCGCAAAGACAGCCTTTTTGTTGTCCTTGCGAACGCAGTGAAGCAATCCCGCTTTTCAAAAACAGATTGCCGCATTGCGCTGTCAGACCGCCACGCTGCCCCCTCGTTTCTCTCGGAGCTGCGCTCGCGGCTAAAGCCTCACCGCAATGACGCAATTTGCCGTCTTTGCGGTGAGCTCGTAGCCGCGGTGAGTCGCAGGTGAAGCAATCCCGTTCTTTTTCACAGACCGTATAACCAATAGTCTCCGACTTTACCCAGTGCTATACTTGTATAGCGTAGTTCCTCAAAGGATACATCATGCTTGCCCTCCGCCTTCCCGAAGAAATCGAAAAGCGTCTGGCGCTGCTCGCCAAAAAAACCGGCCGCACCAAGACTTTCTATGTGCGTGAAGCCCTGCTCGAATACCTTGAAGACTTGGAGGATTATTATCTGGCCGAGGAGCGCATGAAAACCCACGATGCATCCAAGGCCGTTCCGCACGCGGAAATGCTGCGCCGGTACCAGCTTAAATAATGACTTGGCGGGTTGTGTATGCGCCGCCAGCGGCGAAAGACCTGACGAAGCTCGATCCGCAGATTGCCCGCCGAATCATCAAATTCATAAACGAGCGGATCGTCCCGATCCGCGATCCGCGCAGTATCGGCGAAGCGCTGCACGGCCCGGTGGCAAAATACTGGAAATACCGCGTAGGAGATTACCGCCTGATTTGTGAAATTCAGGACAAGATCATTACAATCATTATTGTCCGTGTAGGAAACCGGCGCGAGGTTTACCGGTAGGCAGTACCGCCGTCGTTGCGAATCCTTCGAACCGTTCACCCTGATGCTTCGGCAAGCTCAGCACTAAAGACAGTCGAGAGGGCCCTCACCCCAACCCTCTCCCGGAGGGAGAGGGGGACATATTCCTTCTCCCTTCGGGAGAAGGGGCCGCCTAGCGGCGGATGAGGGAAAAGAGCTGAGAACCTCTCCAGCGAAAAACTCGTGGCAAACGATCAATGAGGCACGGCGCGCTGCAAATATTCACGGATGGCATCGGCAGGAATCGCATAAGCAATACCGGGAGAAACATAGTTTGCTTTGCCCAGGTCACCCAACACGAAGCTCGCTATCATGCCTATCATCTCGCCGTTGCGGTTGAACACCGGCCCGCCGGAAAAACCCGGCGTGATTTCGATCGATAATTTCAGCGCCTGGTCGTAACCGTAATCAAAATAGCGCAGCGGTTTTTTCACGCGCGCTTCGAGCACCTTGCCCACCGCCACCACTCCCGGCTGCGCGTCCGGCGTGCCGATAGCCAGCACCGGGTCATCGCGTTTCAAACTCTCTGGTGCCGCAAAATTCGCCGCCTGCAAGCCCGCGGAATCCTCAACCCTGAGCAGCGCCAGCTCGCGCGCACGGTCCACATCAATAATCGCCGCCTTGCGCGTCCTGCCGTCCGTGGTTTTCACTTCTGCGGCATATTGAGTACCCAACGCGATGTGCGCCGCGGTAACGACATAGCCGCGCGCATCCACGATAATGCCGCTGCCGCCGTTCACATAAGCGGCAGTGGCGGATTCGTCGCGCCCGGCACGGTCCCGCGGGTTATCGAGGATGATGACTTGCACGTAGGAAAACGCCACCCCCTGCGCCAGTTCGCGGTAGCCGGGAAAGGCGCCAGCCTCCTGCGTGGAAAAAACAAGGTTGATTTTTTTGGGCGCGGGCGCGGCGCAGGCGCCCAGCAAAGCCAGCAATAACATAGCGGCGCAAAATTTTGCGCCGTTCGCTTGTGCATCAGGCATAGCCAGCGTAACGCCGGCTTTTGAGGGGCGAGCTATCAACTGTTGAGGACGCGCGGACCATGATCCATCAGCACTACCGCGCCGGCGATTTCTCCGCGCTGATAAAACAGCGAGGCCGCCCAGCGCTGCACCGGCAGGCGCGCGCCGTCGCGCGTAATCAGCACCGCGCCGTCAGCCGACTGCACGCTTCCGCCTGCGGCCAGGCAGCGGCTGATTGGATTGAGTCCGTTGTGCTCCAAAACCTGAAACACCGATTCAATCGGTTTGCCATGCGCCTCGATATCGTCCCAGCCGCTCAGGGTTTCGGCCACCGGATTGAGATAAATAATTGCGCCTTTGGCGTCGATCGTAATCACCGCTTCATCCATGTTTTGCAGCAGTTTCTGCTTGAATTCTTTTTCGCTGTAAAGCTGCGATTCGGTCCACAAGCGTTCTATTTCCGCACCGGCGCGCACCGAAAAAATCTTGAACACCGGCTCGATCACGAAATCCTCGCGCATCGGCTTGTCGTCGAACAGCGCGATATGGCCGGTCACCGCGCCGCTGGAAGCGAAAATCGGCATGCCGAGATAACTTTCGGCGCCGGCTTTTTCCATTTTTTTCTCCTTGGGAAAAATATCCATCACGCCGCGCGGATAAAAACAAATCTTGCCCTGATGTATCACTTCCTCGCACGGCGTACCGGCCAGCTCGAACTGCTTGTTCTCGACATACGAGCCCGAACTCCAGTACGCCAGCATGCGTACCTGAGTGGCGGGAGAATCCACGCATTCGGTGAGAAAAGCGCGGCGCACGCCGAGTACGCGGGCAAAATTGCGCACCAGGGTACGGAAAAACGCTTCGCCGCGCGCCGCGGCCACGCCTTCGGCAATGCCGACCAGCACGTTTTCCGCGCGCTTGCGCTCCGAAATATCGGTATGCAGGCCCACCATGCGATAAGCCTTGCCGCCCGCGCTGCGGATCGCCGCGCCGCGCACCATCACCCAGCGCGGCGTCCCGTCCTTGTGCAGCATGCGGTGCTCGCTGGAAAAATGCAGGCTCTGCCCTTCCAGATGCGCGTGCAGCGCGGCCAGGACCGTCTCACGATCATCGGCATGGATGCGTTTGCGCCATTCGTCTATGTGCTCGCTGATTTCTCCTTCGCCGTAACCCAGCAGGGCTTTCCAGCGCGGTGAAAAATAAGCGCGATCGGTCTTGATGTCCCATTCCCACAAACCGTCGTTCGAGCCGCGCACCGCCAGTACATAGCGCTCCTCGACTTCCCTCAGTCTCGATTCCAGTTCCTGGCGCTGCCGTATTTCGCGCTGCAGCCAGCTTTCCCGGTCCGACAACTCCTTGCGCGCGGCGGCCAGACTGGCCGCGGCCGCGTGAACCTCATCGCCGCTGATTTCGCCGCCCGTCTTGCGCGCAAAACCGAGTTTCATCGCAGCGTTCAGCAGGCCGGTGAGCGGCCGGCGCAGCAACCATTCGCTCATCACCGCGGTCAGCAACAGGCTGATGACCACGGCCAGCAGGAACAGCGCGGCATACCTGGGTTCGTCGGCGGAATTGAATTCACCCGCCGCCCAAAGCCCGAGAAACAGCACCACCAGCGGGGTGGCGCCGGCGATCAACGTGATCAGGGTCTTGAATCTGAGGCTCATGTGTGCATTGAGTATCCGCAAAAATGCATCATTATCACGCCACCGCCGGCAGCACGAAACTGAACGTGGTGCCGGCGCCCAAGGCGCTGGCGACTTTTATTTCGCTGCCGTGCCGCTCCAGTATCGATTTCACGATGGCAAGTCCGAGGCCGGCGTTGCCCGAATCGGAGCTGCGGCTCTTGTCGCCGCGGTAAAAACGCTCAAACACATGCGGCAGGTCATGCTCGGCGATACCGTTGCCGGTATCTTTCACCTCGACCGTCACTTGCCGCGGCGTGGCATTCATGATAACGCCAACGCCACCGCCGTTGACGGTGTAGCGCATGGCGTTTTCGATCAGATTTTCCAGTACCCGCTCCATCAGCCCGATGTCGGCGTTCACCAGCGGCTGCTCTTCCGGAATGCGGGTGTAAAGATTGATGCCATTC
The DNA here is from genome assembly GCA_050741655.1 of Burkholderiales bacterium. GTDB lineage: Bacteria > Pseudomonadota > Gammaproteobacteria > Burkholderiales > JAHFRG01 > JAHFRG01. Next base: position 10,102 of record JBOIFQ010000042.1, read on the forward strand.
CTGCCCGCCGCTAGTTGAAATTTCTGCGCCACGTCCTCGATCAGATCGCCGATCAGGAAATTCTCGCGGTTTATCATCACCTGGTTGGCGTCCAGCTTGGCAAGCTCGAACAGCTTGGCCACCATATTGGTGAGCCGCTCGCTTTGCTTAGTGGCGATTTCCAGATAATTATGCCGCTCCTGGGGAGACAACGTTTCCTCCTTCAGCAGCAGAGTCTCGAGATAGCCGCGCAGCGCGGCCAGCGGCGTGCGCAAGTCGTGCGATACATTGGCCAGAAACTCCTGGCGCGCCTGGTCGGTCTGTTGCAGCGCCCGCAGCTGCACCGCGATGCGCGCCGCCATCTGGTTGAATGCCGCACCCAGACGATCGATTTCATCGCCGGGCCGGTTTGCCGTCACCGGCAACAATACCGGAGCCGAGCTAAAGTTGCCGCGCTGGAAGACTTCCATGGACGCAGCGAGCCGTTTCAGCGGTTGCGTCAGGACGGCGAATGTCAGCATGCCGGCGACAATCGCCGCCAGCAGGATGCCCGCGATCACCCACAGCCCGAGCGGCCCCAGCGAACCCTGCCGCAGCAGATGCACGATGTTTTGTTGTGGCGGTTCTTCGAGAATGACATACAAATAACCTTGCAGTGATCCATGCTCGGGAATCGGCGCGACCGAGAATATTTTCTTGCGTTGCGGGTCGGCCGGATCATTATTCAGCAGGGGCAAGGCCGCGGGATCCGCCACCAGTTGCGTCAGGGGCCGCAGCGCTACCCGCTTTCCCGGAACTTTATCCGTGGGGAGCGAGGAGGTCAGGATCTCTCCCTTGTCGTCAAGCAGATAAATCGTCCATTCCGGATTGGCCAGCAGCTGCCAGTCGAAGCCGCGCCGCAGCCGCTCGAGATCGACCGGCCCGGGAGCAAGATGCAGGTCCCGCACCAGCATTTGCGCGACCTGGAGCTGAAGACGCTGAGTGACGATCTGCTGATTGCGTTCCAATGCAAACTGGATCAGCACCAGGAATAAAAAAACCAGCGCGCTGCATACCAGCAGGTTCACCAGCACCAGCTTGCTATACAGGGTTTTCAGCAAGGCTTACTCCTGTTCCGGGTTTTCCACCAGCTTGTAACCCACTCCGCGCACCGTCACCAGGTAGTGCGGCCGCGCCGGGTTGGGCTCAATCTTGTTGCGCAAGCGGTTAATGAACGAGTTCACGGTGTGCTCGTAGCCGCTGTGGCCATAACCCCAGACATAGTCGAGCAATTGCTGGCGGCTGTACACGCGGCCGGGGTTTTGCATGAAATGAAACAGCAAATCGAATTCCTTGGTGGTGAGTTCCAGCGCTTCGCCGTTCAGCGTCGCGTCGCGCTTGGTCACATCCAGCGTAATGCCGCGAAAGCTGATGACCTTGCCGGGCGCGCCCTGGGCGCCGCTCTGCAGCGCGTCGATGCGGCGGAATATCGCTTTTACCCGCGCCACCAGTTCCATCACATTGAACGGCTTGGTGAGATAATCGTCCGCCCCCATTTCCAGCCCCAGCACGCGGTCGAGATCGCCGGATTTGGAGGTCAGCATGAGTATCGGGG
>JBOIFQ010000043.1:0-1945 GCA_050741655.1 Burkholderiales bacterium
GATCGTTGGTGGACATCCGCCCGGTCAAGGACACCAACCCTTACGAAGGCAAGGAAATGGAGTTCAAGGTCATCAAACTCGACCGCAAGCGCAACAACGTGGTGGTGTCGCGGCGCGCGGTGCTGGAAGCGAGCCAGGGCGCGGAGCGCCAGGCTTTGCTGGAGAATCTGAAAGAAGGCGCGGTGGTGAAAGGCGTGGTGAAGAACATCACCGATTACGGCGCGTTCGTGGATCTGGGCGGTATAGACGGCCTGCTGCATATCACCGATCTGGCCTGGCGCCGCGTGCGTCACCCCTCGGAAATGCTGGCTGTGGGCGATGAAGTGGAAGCCAAGATTCTCAAGTTCGATCAGGAAAAAAACCGCGTGTCATTGGGACTCAAGCAACTGGGCGACGACCCCTGGGTCGGGCTGTCGCGCCGTTATCCGCAGCGAACCCGCTTGTTCGGCAAGGTCAGCAATCTCACCGATTACGGCGCCTTTGTCGAAATCGAGCAAGGCATCGAAGGCCTGGTGCATGTTTCCGAAATGGACTGGACCAACAAGAACGTGCATCCCTCCAAAGTGGTGCAACTGGGCGACGAAGTCGAAGTGATGATTCTGGAAATAGACGAAGAACGGCGCCGCATTTCGCTCGGCATGAAACAGTGCCAGCCCAATCCCTGGGATGAATTCGCAGCCAACCACAAGAAAAACGACCGCGTCAAAGGCCAGATCAAATCCATCACCGATTTCGGTATTTTTATCGGCCTGTCCGGCGGCATAGACGGGCTGGTGCATCTTTCCGACCTGTCGTGGAGCCTGCCCGGCGAGCAGGCGGTGCGCAATTATAAAAAAGGCGACGAAATCGAGGCCGTAGTGCTATCCATTGACGTTGAGCGCGAGCGCATTTCGCTCGGCATCAAGCAGATGGACGGCGACCCCTTCAACAGCTACATCGCCGCTCATGACAAGAACAGCATCGTCGACGGCAAGGTGAAGTCCATGGACGCCAAGGGCGCGGTGATTCAGCTCGACCCCGATGTCGAGGGCTACCTGCGCGCTTCCGAAGTGTCGCGCGATCGCGTCGAGGACATTCGTACTCACCTCAAGGAAGGCGATGAGGTGAAAGCGATGATTATCAATATTGACCGCAAGAACCGCAGCATCAATCTTTCGATCAAGGCCAAGGATGTGGCAGGGGAGGCGGAAGCGATGCAGAAAGTGGCGACGGACAATGCTGCAGGCAGTGCCGGCACCACCAATCTAGGCGCGCTTCTGAAAGCAAAGATGGATGTAAAAAACACCGGACAATAGAGGGACACATGACCAAGTCGGAACTAATCGCCAAATTGGCGGCGCGCTATCCGCAACTGGTGGCGAAAGACGCGGAACTCGCGGTGAAAATGATTCTGGACGCGATGACCAAGAGCCTCGCTCAGGGCAACCGCATCGAAATCAGGGGGTTCGGCAGTTTTGGCTTGAACTACCGCCCGCCGCGCGTCGGGCGCAATCCCAAGTCCGGCGAGAAAGTCAAAGTTCCGGAGAAATATGTTCCGCATTTCAAGGCGGGAAAAGAATTGCGCGAGCGGGTTGACGGTAAATAGCGCAAAAAGTTTTTTGGCACAATAAGGAAGGCGGCATCTTGAAAAGGCATGCCGCCTTTTTTGCACGTTAGGTTTGCATCGAACAATGCGTACCCTATCCTGGTTTCTTAAATTCATTTTATTTGTGCTGCTGCTGAGCTTCGCGGTGAAAAACACCGAAACCACGGTGTTGCACTATTACCTGGGCTACGAATGGCAGGCGCCGCTGGTGGTGATATTGCTGGTGTTTTTCGGCGCCGGCGCCGCTCTGGGCGTGGCGGCTTGCCTGAGCCATGTGTTCCGGCAGCGGCGCGAGATTTTGAGCCTCAAGCGCGAACTGCGTCAGAAACAGGAGCGGCCCATGAGCCCGCTACACCATGG
>JBOIFQ010000044.1:0-14637 GCA_050741655.1 Burkholderiales bacterium
GTTTCCGACCAGCAGAATAATTTTTGTTTTTCGTGATAGCCGACGCTGTTTTCAAGAATATCATCCTGGCGCCGGGTGATGACATGCACCGGCATTGCGTCGAGCACTTCGTTGCCGATGACGAGGCCGGAGAATGACGGCGGCAGTTGGTTCAGCCACGCCACGCGCTCCATGAGATGCGGCACGCGCGCCGCGAGCAGGTCGCGGCTGCGGCTGCGCAAATCCGGGCTGATTTCCAGAATATGATAATGTCGTGGCAAGGCATCCAGCCGCTGCAGTTCTTCCAGCAAGGAAGCCGCCAGCGCGCCGCTGCCGGCGCCGATTTCCAGAATCTGGTCAAATCCCTGCCGCAGAATTTGTTGCGCCTGCCTTGCCAGCGTGCGGCCGAACAAAGGCGAGAGTTCGGGCGCGGTGATGAAATCCCCGTCGCGCCCGAGCTTGCGCGCACCGGCCTGGTAATAACCCAGCCCCGGCGCGTAGAGTGCGAGCTCCATGTAGCGCGCAAAGGAAATCGCGCCGCCGCTGGCCGCGATTTCAGCGCGAATCAACTCGCAAAGTTTTGCGCTGTGCTCAAGCGCATCATGGCTGGGCGGGGGAAGCGGCATGGATAACAACGCTGTTGAAATTCCTGTAAAATTGTTACTGCAATATAGCGGAGAAACCGGGTGCAAGGCAAAGTAGTGCTGATTACCGGAGGCGCGCGGCGGGTCGGCGCCGCGATCTGCCGCAACCTGCACGCGCACGGCGCCAGTGTCATGGTGCATTACCGCAGCTCCGCCAAGGAAGCGCGCGTGCTGGCTTCCGAGCTTAATCTCAAGCGCACCGATTCGACGGCCTTGATTCAGTCCGATTTGCTCAACCTGGCGGGACTGCCCAACCTTATAAATGACACGGTGAAACGCTTCGGCCGTCTGGATGTGTTGATTAACAATGCTTCGAGTTTTTTTCCCACTCCGGTGGGAGAGATCAGCGAAAAAATCTGGGAAGATTTGATCGGCACCAATCTCAAGGCGCCGCTGTTTTTGTCGCAGGCGGCGGTGGCGCAGCTGAGGAAAAATCACGGCTGCATCGTCAACATCGTGGACATCCATGCCGAACGTCCGATGAAAAATTATGCGGTGTACAGCACCGCCAAGGCCGGATTGGTGAGCCTCACGCGCTCGCTGGCGCGCGAACTGGCGCCGGAAGTGCGGGTAAACGGCGTGGCGCCCGGCGCCATTATCTGGCCGGAAGACGAAGCCTGGTCGGATGAACTGTCGCGCCAACGCATTATCAATACGACGCTGCTGAAGCGTGTCGGCGATCCGGAAGATATCGCCAAGGCCGCTCATTTTCTGATCGCCGATGCGCCTTACATCACCGGCCAGATCATCGCCGTGGACGGCGGCAGAAGCATTAATATTTAGGTTGCCCATGGAAACCTTGATGCGTACACGCAAGCAGGAATACAGCGACAACAAACTCGCCAAGCGCTTGCGGCGGCTGGCGGGCCAGGCCATCGGCGATTTCGGCATGATCGCCGCGGGCGACAAGGTCATGGTCTGTCTGTCCGGCGGCAAGGACAGTTACGCGCTGCTAGATATTCTGCTGAGCTTGCAAAGCCGGGCGCCGCTGCGCTTCGAACTAGTGGCGGTGAATCTGGACCAGAAGCAGCCGGGTTTTCCGCAACAGGTCTTGCCTGATTATCTGCGCGGCCTGGGCGTGCCTTTCCGCATTGCCGAGCAGGATACCTACAGCGTGGTCAAACGCGTGCTGCCGGAAGGCAAGACTTTATGTTCGCTGTGCTCGCGGCTGCGGCGTGGCGTGCTGTACCGCGTGGCGAACGAGTTGGGCGCGAATAAAATCGCGTTGGGCCATCACCGCGACGATATTTTGGAGACATTTTTTCTCAATCTGTTTTACGGCGGCAAGCTCAAGGCGATGCCGCCCAAGCTGGTGAGCGATGACGGCAAGAATATCGTCATCCGCCCGCTGGCTTATTGCCGCGAGAGCGATCTCGCCGCTTACGCCGAACTGAAACAATTCCCCATCATTCCCTGCAATCTGTGCGGTTCGCAGGAGAATCTGCAGCGCAAAAAAGTGAAAGACATGCTGCAGCAATGGGAGCGCCAGTATCCGGGACGAGTGCAAACCATTTTCAACAGCCTGCAAAACGCCGCCCCCTCGCATTTGCTGGACTCAAAGCTGTTCGACTTCAAGGCCGTGAGGGCGACGGGACGCCTGGAACCGGAAGGCGACCGCGCGTTTGATCCCGAGGTGATGCCGCCGGCGCCGTTATTCAGCGAGGACGAGTAACCCGTTCGCGGCCGGGCTGACGGGATTTTTCCTTGCGCGAGGGTTTAGCGTACTCGCGCAGTGCTCCGGCTTTGCGCTCGAACGCATCCAACCGGCGCATGCGCCGCGGCATGCTCTACAGCGCCGCGCGGCGCGAAGGCTGCAACGTACTGGCGCTGGCGCAGCATCTGGATGATTTCGCCGAGACCTTGATGATGAGCGCGATGTTCGGCGAGAGGCTGCGCACCATGCGCGCGCAGTATGTCAACGACGACGGCGGTCTGCGGGTGGTACGTCCGTTCGTTTACGTGCGCGAACGGCAAACCCATGCTTTTGCCAAAAGCACCGGGCTGCCGGTGATTGCGGAGAATTGCCCAGCCTGTTTCGCCATGCCGATGCAGTGCTGGAACATCAAGCAAAAGCCGGCCCAATGGGAAGGCGAAAACCGCCAGCTCTTCCCGAGTCTGCTTACTGCCATGCGCCCGCTGCTTACGGCATCACCAAGGGATGATTAGAACTTTGTTTATGCGCTTAGTTATTGGGCGCGGTAGAAAATGGGGTTTGGTATCAGTTTACCGAGGGTTTAGAAACAATTCGGGCTTTTTATCAAATGGACAGTGCTTGACTCCGCCATCGATCCAGCCTATATCCAAAAAGGTTACCTTAGCCGCACCTCGGCCACAGCGGGCCAATAACCAAACCAACGGAGGTTAATCATGAGACGCCATAACTACTCTTTGCTGTTGCTTACCCTGTTTGTAATTGTACCCAGCGCTTGGGCGGGGCCCAAGGAAGAGGTTGCTGCCACCACCGCAAAATGGGCGGAGGTTTTCACGGACGACAACCCTGACAAGATCCTCGCGCTCTATGCCAAAGATGGCGTGCTGTGGGGAACGCTATCTCCCAAACGGCGGGATGATCCGGAAGCAATTCGGGATTATTTTGTGAAAGCCTTTGCGGCGCTCCCGGCCCACAAAGTCAGTTTCGGAGACCAGTTAATCCGGGTATATGGCAACACCGCCATCAACACCGGCTATTACACTTTCTCATATGTAAAGGACAGCGAGGCCAAGTCTCTCCCCGCGCGCTACAGTTTTACCTACGTGAAGAAGGGAAAAAAATGGCTGATCGTCGATCACCACTCGTCCGCCATGCCCGCGCCGCCCAAGTAGCAAGTAAAAGGAAAACCCGGGGTCAGGTCTTGAAACATGGGAATTCGATTTTCTCTGCGTTTTCCGCACTCATGGCGGTTTAAGCTCTAAAAAAATGGGGGCGGAAACAATTTCGCTTCCAATACGAAGCGTAGGCGCTACTTTCGCCGCGGCTTGGAGTGCTCGCGCAGTATTCCGGCTCTGCGCTCGAACACATCCAACCGGCGCAGTGCGCGCGTTTGAGTTTTTGCGAGCAATGGGTAATGCCGGCTGTTATCCAGTTTCTCGGCCACATCCCAGCAATCCTCGTCATTCGTTACCCACAATGCGGGAGCCACTTTGCGCAAATCAAACGGGCGCGAGTACTCCCGCAGCGTGAGCTGGCCTTTTTTATTGGTGTATTCGTGGAAATAAGACAACGCCAGTTCGCGCAGCGTGCGGTAAACCGGATTGCGAAAACGCAACGCGGGGTGATTGGTTTTGGAAATCGCGCCCCAGCAGCCGTTGCGGCAGAACAGCGCAACCACATGGTCGTAGTCATTGACCGCCTTGAGATCGAGCAAAAGCGGCGGTTCTCCGTGTATCCACAACGCGCACGCCGCCAGCATGGCGCCCTCGATGCAATGCGCGCGGCGCAGTTTCAGCACTTTGCGCACCGGCATCAGCGTGTCGCCGTCCGGCTCGAAGTTGGGCTTGATGCGATTTAAAAATTCCTGGATTTTATGCGGAGTGGTGAGTGGCTTGAGGATGGCGAACTCAGCCCGGGTCAGGCCCAGTTTTTCACGGCGCGCAGCGCGCACTTTTGTTCGGCGTTGTTTTATTTTTTCTTTTCCCGAGCGCTTGGTGGCGTTTTGGGAAAGCGAGCGGCCATTTGCAATTGGTTTGCGTGTTGATCCATATTTCTCATGACGCGGTTCAAGGTTTCGCATGCCGCGGATTATAAGCCCAGCCTCTGCCAGATGGTCGAAGTGAGTCCGGCCTGATTCAGCGTATAGAAATGCAAACCGGGCGCGCCGTTGGAAAGCAGATCGTCGCAGAGTTTGGTCACGACATCCAGCCCGAAAGCGCGTATGGAAGCGCTATCGTCGCCGTAGCCTTCCAGTTTTTTACGGATCCAGCGCGGAATGTCGGCGCCGCAGTTGTCGGAAAAACGCGCCAGTTGCGCGAAGCGGTTGATGGGCATGACGCCGGGCACGATGGGAATCGTTATGCCCAGCGCCTGGCATTCGTCCACAAAGCTGTAATAACTGTCGGCGTTGTAAAAATACTGCGTGATGGCCGAATCCGCGCCGGCTTCCACCTTGCGCTTGAAATTGAGTACATCATCGCGCGCCGATTTTGCCTGCGGGTGATATTCCGGATAGCACGCCACTTCGATGTGAAAATGCCGCCCGTTTTCCTTGCGGATGAATTCCACCAGCTCGTTGGCGTAACGGAATTCGCCGGCCGAAGCCATGCCGGAGGGCAGATCGCCGCGCAACGCGACCAGCCGCGTGATGTTATGGGCGCGGTATTGTTCGAGAATGGCGCGAATGCTCGCGCGCGTGGAACTGATGCAGGAGATATGCGGCGCGGCGTTATGTCCGTCGCGCTGGATTTCCAGCACCGTTTCCAGCGTGCGATCGCGGGTCGAGCCGCCGGCGCCGAACGTCACCGAAAAAAACCGGGGTTTTAACTGCGCCAGTTGTTGGCGCGCAACACGCAGCTTTTCCACTCCTTCCGGTGTTTGCGGCGGGAAGAATTCGAAACTGAAGACGCGCAGATGTTGTTTTTGGGATTGCATTTTAAAATTTTAACCGCAAAGATCACTGAGAACGAGTAAAACGGAAACCCTGTTTCTCCGCGCGCATAGAGTTTAAGGAACCTCTGATTAAGTCCCACGCGGTTGCGACGGCGGCTTTCCGGGGTAGCGCCGCCGCAGGCGGAGCCTCGGCAGTGCGACCCGCAGGCGGCGCAGCGCTCGCTCCCCTGCGCACGTTCCGAGGCGCGACAGTACGCGAGCGCACACGCGAAGCGCGGTGCAGGCAATGGCCAGTCCCCTTGGCAAGCCGAGCGACAGACCGCCCGGAAAGCCCCGTCCCTGCGGGTTGCGGCGGTACCCTCACCCCAGCCCTCTCCCGCATGCGGGAGAGGGAGCGTTCGTTCCTTCTCCCTCTGGGAGAAGGTTAGGATGAGGGCTTGCGGCGTTGCGCTCCTCGGCTTCGTAGATTCAACTACGACCTTCGTCGCGCGCCTTGCAGCCATTCGATTTTGCCAGCAACGCAATTCGCGGAGGACTTAATCAGAGGCTCCCGAATAACGATAATACTCGGGTTTGAACGGGCCGGTTTTGGCTACGCCGCTATAGCGCTCCCCGGATGGCAGGAATTTTTATCAGGCAAACATGGTTTCGTGTTGCAGCCCGGCGGCGTTGGCGAGCGTCATGGCTTTATCGGGATTCTCCCAGGTGAATTCCGGCTCGTCGCGGCCGAAGTGGCCGTAAGCAGCGGTCTTCTCATAAATCGGGCGCAACAGATCCAGCGACTGGATGATGCCCTTGGGACGCAGATCGAAATGCGCTTCGATGAGCTCGACGATTTTTTCGTCGCTGATTTTGCCGGTGCCGAAAGTATTGACCATCAGCGATACCGGTTTTGCCACGCCTATGGCATAAGCGACTTGCACTTGGCATTTCGTGGCCAGCCTGGCGGCGACGATGTTTTTTGCCACGTAGCGCGCGGCATAAGCGGCGGAGCGGTCCACTTTTGAGGGATCCTTGCCGGAAAACGCGCCACCGCCATGCGGGGCCGCGCCGCCGTAGGTATCCACGATGATTTTACGCCCGGTCAGGCCGCAGTCCCCCTGCGGACCGCCCACCACGAATTTGCCGGTCGGGTTGATCAGATAGCGGATGTTGGAGCCGGCCATGTTTTTCGGCAGCACCGGTTTGATGATTTCTTCGATCACCGCTTCCTTGAGCTTGCTGTATTCGATGTCCGGCGCGTGCTGGGTCGAGAGCACCACGGTGTCTATTTCCTTCGGTCTTCCGTCCACATAACGAATAGTGACTTGTGATTTGGCATCCGGGCGCAACCACGGCAGGCGTCCGTCGCGGCGCAATTCCGCCTGGCGCTCGACCAGGCGATGCGCGAGGTGTATCGGCAGCGGCATCAACACCGGTGTTTCGTCGCAGGCGTAGCCGAACATCAACCCCTGGTCGCCGGCGCCCTGGTTGAGCGGATCGTCCTGCGCCTGGTCCACGCCCTGCTTGATATCGGGCGACTGCTTGTCGTAGCACACCATTACCGCGCAGCCCTTGTAATCCATGCCGTAATCGGTGTTGTCATAACCGATGCGCTTGATGGTTGCGCGCGCCACGCCGATGTAATCCACATTGGCGCGGGTGGTGATTTCTCCCGCTAGTACCACCAGGCCGGTGTTGCACAGGGTTTCGGCGGCGACTCGGGAAGTTTTGTCTTGCGCTAGAATAGCGTCCAGAATGGCGTCGGAAATCTGGTCTGCTACCTTGTCCGGATGCCCTTCCGAGACCGATTCGGAAGTAAATAAATATTCATTCATGACCAACTCTGCCAATGAAAAGACCAGCGAGGATACCAAATTAGCTCGCATAACGAAAGCTATTTTCCCCCGATAAGCGCGCGGCAACAGCAGTCTGTCGAGCGGTCTCGATGCATCTGGAGGAACCTATGCTGACGCGCATCGGCCTCGCACTGGTGTGGCTGCTGCACTTTTTGCCGCTGGGGGTTTTGGCCAAGCTGGGTGAATGGATGGGAATGCTGCTGTTCATGCTCGGCCACGAACGCCGTAACGTGGCGCGCACCAATCTGCGCCTGTGCTTTCCGCACTGGGACGAAGCAAAAAGAGAAATCATTTTGCGCCGGCATTTCCGCGCTTTCGGGCGCGGTTTGCTCGAGCACGGAATCTTGTGGTGGGGTTCCAGACGGAGTGTGGAACAACTGGTGCACATCGAAGGCATAGAGCATTGGCGCGGCATCGAGAACCGGCCGGTGATTCTGCTCGCGCCACATTTCATCGGTCTCGACATGGGCGGCATCCGGCTGCTGGCCGGTGATTACCGATTCAATTCGGTTTACAGCCGCCAGAAAAGTGCGGCGTTCGACGCGATCCTGATTCATGGCCGCACGCGCTTCGGGAATATTACGCTGTTTGCGCGCCAGGACGGTATCCGGCCGGTGGTGAAAGCGCTCAAAAACGGCGAAGCGTTTTATTATCTGCCTGACATGGATCTGGGCACGCGCGACTCGGTATTTGCGCCTTTCTTCGGTGTGCAGGCGGCCACCATTACTGGACTGTCACGAATTGCTAAACTTGCGAACGCGCTGGTGGTGCCGTGCGTCACACGCCAGTTGCCGGGCGGGTATGTGGTGCGGCTGTATCCGGCCTGGGATGATTTCCCCAGCGGCGATCTGTTTGCCGATGCGCGGCGCATGAACGCCTTCATTGAGGAGCGGGTGCTGGAAATGCCGGAGCAGTATTACTGGCTGCACAAACGCTTTAAGACCCGGCCGCCTGGGGAGTCCAAGTTTTACTGACTGCACCTCGACTCCCCTTTTGGGCTATGGCAGACTGTGTTTTGTTGAGAAATCAATCTATTATAAAAAGTACTGTAACTTCGGCGATTTTTAATAATATTGCAGTTAAATGCTCCTAAAATTCACTAAAATGCACGGACTGGGTAATGATTTCGTCGTATTTGATGTGATTTCCCAGCGCGTTGCCCTAAGCTCAGACCAGTACCGCAAGATTGCCGACCGGCATTTCGGCATAGGCTGCGACCAAGTTCTGCTGGTAGAGAAAACCTTGCGTGCCGATGCCGATTTTCGCTACCGGATTTTCAACGCAGATGGCGGCGAGGTCGAGCAATGCGGCAACGGCGCGCGTTGTTTCGTGCATTTCGTGCGTGATCGCGGGTTAACCCAGAAAACTGAAATCCGGGTGGAAACCAGGGCCGGAATCATCGTGCCCAGGCTCGAGGCCGACGGACGCGTGACAGTCAACATGGGAGTGCCGCGCTTCGAGCCGCAAGAGATTCCGTTTGAAGCAAAAAAGCGTGCGCTAACTTATTCAATAACCGTCAAGGGACGGCAAGTCAAGATAAGCGCTGTCTCCGTGGGCAATCCGCATGCTGTACAACTAGTTAAAGATGTGGACAAGGCTCCGGTGAACACGCAGGGGCCGTTGCTTGAAAAGCACGCGCGCTTTCCACAACGGGTCAACGCCGGTTATATGCAGGTGATTAATCGCGGCCGTATCAAGCTCAGGGTGTATGAGCGCGGGGCGGGAGAGACGCTGGCTTGTGGCACCGGCGCGTGCGCCGCAGTAGCGGTGGGAATCCTGCGCGGTCAGCTCGATAACCGGGTGGTGGTGGAAACGCTGGGTGGAGAATTGTCGGTGCGCTGGGAAGGGGTAAACCAGCCGGTGTGGATGACCGGCGGCGCCCACAGCGTTTTTGAGGGCATAGTCGAAATTTAAAAGGGAAGCGAATGAAAATAAGCGCGCAAGAAGTGGCGGCCTATCTCGAGGCGCATGCGGAATTCTTCGAGGACTACGCGGATTTGCTGGCCAGCATCTACGTGCCGCACCCGCATGGGGGGCGCGCCATTCCCATCAGCGAACGCCAAATACTCACGCTGCGCGAGCGCAATCGCCAGCTCGAAACCAAGTTGCGGGAATTGATACAGTTCGGCGAAGAAAACGATGCCATCGGCGAACGCGTGCACCGCATGGTGCTGGCGCTCTTCGCCGCGCCCAATCTGGAAGCGCTGCTGCATGCGCTGTTTTTCAATTTGCGTGAGGATTTCGCCGTACCGCATGTGGCGCTGCGTTTGTGGGGAGTGCGAGGGAACCCGGAGCTGCCGGAATTCGATGAGGTTGATGAAAAACTGCGCTCTTTTGCCGCGGCGTTGCATCAACCCCATTGCGGCGCGCAATTCGACTGCGCAAACTGGTTTGGCGAGGATGCGGAAAGATTGCGCTCATTCGCCTTGGTCGCGTTGCGTGGGGAGAGCACGTTCGGAATGCTGGCGCTGGCCAGCGAAGACGCGCAGCGCTTTTACCCGGAAATGGGAACTTTATACCTGAAGCGGCTGGGAGAATTCGCCAGCGCGTCGCTCGCGCGGCACTTGACTTGAGAAGGGGAGAGGGTGAGCAGTAAAAGCGCGGAACCGGGCATCAAACAAAATCCGCGCAATCCGCAGTTGCAGCGTTACCTTTCTCATCTCGCCACCGAGCGGCGTTTGAGCCGCCACACTTGCGAAAACTACGCACGCGATATCGTGCTGCTGCTGCAACTCGCAAACGCATCCCCACTGCGGGATTTACAGATTCATCACATCCGGCGTTTCGTGGCGCAACTGCATGCGCGCGGTTTGGGCGGCAAGTCGCTCGCGCGCATGCTTTCCTCATGGCGCGGTTTTTATAATTACCTCGCGCGTACCGGCGTGGTGGCGCACAATCCCTGCCAGGGTTTGCGCGCGCCCAAATCGGCCAAGACTCTGCCGCATGCGCTGTCCCCCGACGAAGCCCATCACCTGATGGAAATTCCGCTGGAGTCACCGCTCGCGCTGCGCGACAAAGCGGTGCTGGAGTTGTTTTATTCCTCCGGCTTGCGCTTGAGCGAACTGGCGGGACTGCAAGTACAGGATGTGAATCTCGATGACGCCACGGTGCGTGTCATTGGCAAAGGCGCCAAGACGCGCATCGTGCCGGTGGGCAGTCACGCACTGGCTGCGATTCGCGCCTGGCTGGCGGAACGCGCAAAGCTGACCGCAGGCGCGGCGCTATTTGTGAATAAAAACGGCAAAACGATCAGCGCGCGCGGCATCGAGTACCGGGTAAAAAAATGGGCGCTGACACAAGGCCTGCGCAGCCACGTTCATCCGCATATGCTGCGCCATTCGTTCGCCTCGCATCTGCTGCAATCCAGCGGTGATTTGCGCGCGGTGCAGGAAATGCTGGGGCATGCCAGCATTTCCACTACCCAGATTTATACTCATCTGGATTTCCAGAACCTGGCGCAAGCCTACGACAAGGCACATCCGCGCGCGAAAAAGAAATGAAGTTGATTCTTAAGCACGGCCGCGAGAAATCATTGCTGCGCCGCCACCCTTGGGTTTTTTCCGGCGCGGTGGAAAAAATCCAGGGCGCGCCGCAAAGCGGCGATACCATTGAAATCGTCTCTGCCAAGGGCGAATTTCTCGCGCATGCCGCTTATAGCCCGCATTCGCAAATCACGGCGCGGGTATGGGATTGGCTTAAAGAAAACCGGATTGACGCCGGTTTTTTTCGCGCGCGCTTGGGCGCCGCCATCGCGGCGCGCAAAGCTCTGATTCACAATACCGACTCCCTGCGTCTGGTGCATGGCGAATCGGACGGCTTGCCCGGGCTGATTGTTGACCGTTATGCCGGTACGCTGGTGTTGCAGGTCTTAAGCGCGGGCGCAGAACACTGGCGCGAAACCATTGCGGATAGTTTGCTGGAACTCACCGGCACGGAGTGCATATTCGAGCGCTCCGATGCTGAAGTGAGGCAACTCGAAGGGCTGGCGCCACGCACCGGTGTATTGCGCGGCACGCTGCCTGAGTCTATTACCATCAAGGAAGGGCGTTTGCAGTTTCACGTCAACGTACAGGCGGGGCAGAAGACCGGTTTTTATCTCGATCAGCGCGACAACCGAGCGCGCGTGGGGGAACTCGCCGCCGGAAAAAACGTGCTCGACTGTTTTTGCTACAGCGGCGGCTTCAGCATGCATGCGCTGGCGGGCGGCGCGGCATCGCTGCTGGCGGCGGATGCTTCGGCGGAAGCCTTGCAGCTGGCGCGGCAAAATCTAGAGCTTAATCAACTGCCGGCCGAAAAAACGGAATGGCGCACCGGCGATGTGTTTGAAGTACTGCGCACGCTGCGCGACCAGGGCCGGCGTTTTGATCTGATTATTCTCGACCCGCCGAAATTCGCGCCCACCGCCAAATTTTCCCAACGCGCGGCGCGCGGCTACAAGGACATCAACTTGCTGGCATTCAAGCTGCTGGATCCCAACGGCATGCTCGCCACGTTTTCCTGCTCAGGCGGAATTTCATCCGAACTGTTTCAGAAAATTGTCGCCGGCGCCGCGCTGGATGCGGGAGTGGAGGCGCAAATCGTCGAACATTTCACTGCGGCGGCGGATCATCCGGTGGGACTGAATTTTCCCGAGGGCGCTTATTTGAAAGGTTTGCTGTGCCACGTAGCCAGTTAAAAAATATTAATATGATCAACATATTAAATAATTTCTAGCGCGCCACACCGGCGCAACTTTCATGCTATATTTTAATCGTCAGGCTTTCTGAATAAGACCTTCCGGGAGGTAACCATGCGCACCATCGGTTTAATCCTCGTTTCCTTGCTGCTCGTGTCCTGCAATGCATCGAACCCCAGTGTGCCCGCCGCCCCCGCCAGCAAAATCACGATTATTTACGACGCGTTCGGCAAGCCTTCCGCCATGCAAAAAGATTGGGGATTTGCCGCGCTGATCGAAATCAACGGCAAGCGCATTCTGTTCGACACCGGCGACAGCGCCGAAATTTTCGAACGTAACGTCAAAGCCAAGGGCATAGACCTCACCCGGCTGGATTTTGTGGTGATGTCGCACCGCCACGGCGATCACATGGGCGGCCTGAGTTATCTCCTGAGCGTCAATCCCAAGGTGAAAATTTACGCACCCAAGGAAAATTTCGGCGTGTTCGGGTTTTCCTTGCCGAGCAAGTTTTACCGCAAGAACGAAACGTTGCCGGCGGAGATGCGCTACTACGACGGTGCGCCTCCGGAAATCATGAAATTCGGCAGCGCCTGGCCCGGCGCCAATTTCGAACTCATAGACAAGACCACCGAAGTCGCGCCCGGCATTCATCTTATCGCGCTGGTGTCCGACAAAACCACCACGCTGGAACTGAAAGAGCTGTCGCTGGCGATCGACACGCCCGACGGCATGGTGCTGGTGGTGGGTTGCTCGCATCCCGGCATAGACAAAATCGTGGAAGCCGCCAGCATTATCAACAAACATATTCATCTTATCGCCGGCGGATTTCATCTGGTGGTGGCAAAAGATCCGGACATCGAAAAAATCGCCGCCACGCTGCACGACACCTACCGTGTGGATTACATAGCGCCCGGCCATTGCACCGGCGAGCCGACTTTCGCGGCTTTGCAGCAGACGTTCGGCGATCATTACCTGTATGCGGGATTGGGCACGGAAATCGGCTTGGGGGCCAATCCGCGCACGAGCCAGAATCAAGTGAATACTTATGCGTACGACCAGAGCGACATGAAAATCTATCGTGAATTGGCAATGCGCGAGCAGGAACATGAGCTAAAATTAGCGATCGCGCGCTGATGCGCTAGCCAGCGGCGCCGAATTGTTTTAGACTTTGGGCGCATAATCTCGATGCGCGGACTTAAATGAAACTGCGGCAGTATCTTTATGTTGTTCTTGCGGTCTTTCTGCTGTTCGCGCAGCAAGGCTCGCTGCTGCATGGCCTGTCGCATATTTCTGATAAGACTCCGGCGCAGCAGGACCGGCAGCTTCCGCATTCCAAGGCTTGCGATAAATGCATTGCCTATGCCGAAGTCGGCGCCGCGCTCAATAACGCTCATCCGGTTTTCCTGCTGGCGGATTTCGGTGCGGTGCTGGCCGGACACGGCTCGCAACTTTTTTTCTCTTCACTTCACCTCGCTTTTTCTTCCCGGGCTCCGCCCGCTTTCCTCTGAACCCACCCGGTACAACCTGAAGTCACGGGTTGTGTTGTTGTTTTTGTTCGGAGGAATAAATCATGCTCAAATTTATCGCGGCCGCGCTATCGGCCACCCTGGCGCTGGGTCTGCCACCAGCGGCACATGCCGCGAGTGACGCGGAGTTGCAGGCCATACGCGACGAAATCAGGCAGCTCAAAAAGAATTACGAAACACGCATTGATGCGTTGGAGAAACGCCTGCAACAGGCGGAAGCCGGCAAGGCGCAGGCAGAGGTGGCAGCCAGTCAATCGCAAGCTTTGCACGTGCCGGCCGCAGCCAAGCCTACCAATCTTGCCAACCCCGACATTTCCCTGATTTTGCAGGGCACGTATAAAAACCTGTCGCAAGACCCGGCGAATGCGCGAATCTCCGGTTTTCTTACCAACGGAGAAACGGGGCCGAGGCGGCGCGGTTTCAGTCTGGCCGAGTCGGAACTGGATCTGTTCGCCAATATCAGCCCGTATTTATATGGCGGGATAAATATCGCGATCGAGCCTGACGATAAGGTGGGTGTCGAGGAGGCCTATATCCAAACCCTGGGTTTGTCGAAAGGTTTTACCATCAAGGCCGGAAGGTATTTTTCGCCCGTCGGTTACCAAAACGAAATTCATCAGCACGCCTGGGATTTTTATGATGCGCCGCTGGCGCACCAGGCGTTTCTGGGCACCGGGCCGGTGGGCAACTACGGCAATGAAGGCGTGCAAGTCAAATGGCTGGCACCCACCGATTTGTTTCTGGAACTGGGCGCGGAAATCGGGCGCGGCAGGGATTTCCCGGGCAGTGACCGCAACAAGAACGGCATCGGCGCGAGCGCGGCATTCGCGCATGTCGGCGGCGATATCGGCGTGAGCCAGAGTTATCGCGCCGGTTTATCGTTCGTGAATAATGAGCCGCGCGGCCGGCAGTCGAGCGATATTGACGTAGCCGGCGCCACCGTCACCAATGTTTTCAGCGGCAGCAGCCGTTTGTTGATCGCCGACGCCATCTGGAAATACGCGCCCAACGGCGACCCCAGCTACACCAATCTCAAATTGCAAGGGGAGTATTTTTACCGCTGGGAGAACGGCACGCTGGTTTATGACGTGAACTCGGTCTCGCTCGGCGCCAGCAGCGGCGCGTTTTCCTCCGCGCAGTCGGGGTTTTATTTGCAAGGCGTGTATCAATTCCTGCCGCGCTGGCGGGCGGGTTTGCGCGGCGACCTTTTGTTCAGCGGCAGCGTGGATAACGGCGCCAATAACGCGAATCTGGTGCGCAGCGGATTCAACCCCTCGAAATACACCGCGATGCTGGATTACAGCCCCACCGAATTCGATCGCTTCCGCCTGCAGTTAGCCCACGACAAATCACGTCCGGGTTTTACCGACAATCAACTCATCCTGCAATTCATTACCAGCATTGGTTCGCATGGCGCGCACCAGTTCTAAGG
>JBOIFQ010000045.1:0-8351 GCA_050741655.1 Burkholderiales bacterium
ATGGAAGAGTGCGGAATAAAAGTCACGCGCAATCCGGCCGAGATGGGTAAAGTTATGAAATCAGTGCTTTGATTCAACATGAAAGTAAAAAAAAGCCTCAGCAGCAACTCCGCCCAAAGCGGCGTACGCACCGCATTGAAAGGCCGTGTGGTGGAACCCGCCGCACTGGCGGAAGTGCGCGCGCTGCTGGGCGATGCTTCGCGTCAGCGCGATTTGCTGATCGAGCATCTGCATAAAATCCAGGACCGCTACGGCCATCTCGCGGCGCGCCATCTGGTGGCGCTGGCCGCGGAAATGCAGCTCGCCACCACCGAAGTTTACGAAGTCGCGACTTTCTATCACCACTTCGATGTCATCAAGGAAAATGACAGCGCGCCGCCTCGACTCACTGTGCGCGTGTGCGATTCGCTGTCGTGCGAAATGGCCGGCGCGCAACAACTGCTGGCGGAACTCAAGACCAAGTTGGGCGCCGCGGTGCGCGTGATTCCTGCGCCCTGCGTCGGACGCTGCGAGCAGGCGCCGGTGGCGGTGGTGGGACAAAATCCCGTGGCGCACGCTGACGCCGGTCAAGTACAGGCCGCGGTGAATGCCAAGGCCACGCAATGCTCAATAGCGCCGTATATCGGTTATGCAGAATACCGCCAGCATGGCGGTTATAAATTGCTCGCGGATTGCGTGAAAGGCGATCACGATCCCGAATCGGTGATCAAGATCATGGAAAATTCCGGCTTGCGCGGCTTGGGCGGTGCGGGTTTTCCGGCCGGGCGCAAATGGCGTATCGTGAAAGCGGAAGCCGCGCCGCGCCTGATGGCGGTCAATATAGACGAAGGCGAGCCCGGCACATTCAAGGACCGCTATTACCTCGAGCGCGATCCGCAGCGTTTTCTGGAAGGCATGCTGATCGCGGCGTGGGCGGCGGGCATACAGGAAATCTATATTTATCTGCGCGATGAGTACGCCGGTTGCCGTGTAATTCTGCAGCAGGAGCTTGCCGATTTACGCGCCGATCCGCCGTGCCTGCTGCCGACCATCCATTTGCGGCGTGGCGCGGGCGCTTACATCTGCGGCGAGGAATCGGCGATGATCGAATCCATCGAAGGCAAGCGCGGCATGCCGCGCCTGCGCCCGCCTTACGTGGCGCAAGTCGGCCTGTTCGGCCGGCCCACGCTGGAACACAACATGGAAACGCTGTATTGGGTGCGCGACATTCTGGAACAAGGCGCGGACTGGTTCGCTTCGCATGGACGCCACGGGCGCAAGGGCCTGCGCTCGTTCTCGGTTTCGGGCCGCGTGCAAAAACCCGGCGTGCATCTCGCTCCGGCCGGCATCACCGTCAAGGAACTGATCAGCGAATTTTGCGGCGGCATGCCGCCGGGGCACGAGTTTTATGCCTATCTTCCCGGCGGCGCATCGGGAGGCATTTTGCCGGCCGCGCTGGGCGACATCCCGATGGATTTCGACACCTTCAACGATTATGGCTGTTTCATCGGCTCGGCGGCGGTGATTATTCTGTCGCATCAGGATCGCGCGGCGGCGGCGGCGCGTAATATAATGAAATTTTTTTCCGAGGAATCATGCGGGCAATGCACGCCATGCCGTGTCGGCACCGCCAAAGCGTTGAAGCTCATGGAGCAGCCGAAGTGGGATCAGCCGCTGCTGGAAGAACTTTCAGTGGCCATGGCGGACGCCTCGATTTGCGGGCTGGGCCAGGCCGCGCCCAATCCGCTGCGCTGCGTGATGAAATATTTTCCGGGTGAAATAGGAACCGCAGATGAACACAGATAGACGCCAGTTAATTATCTGTTTTTCTGCGTGCATCGGCATGTATCGGCGGTTTCAGAGGGTTTTTGTAAATAATTTAGGATCGCGGATGAACGCTGGCATGATTAACGGATTTTTTCTGGTTTTATCGGCGCGTATCGGCGTTTATCGGCGGTTTCAAAGGATTTTTGCATATGAATGCGCCTGGTGAATCGGTTATGAAGACCGAAACCGTCGAATTCAAGCTCGACGGCAAATCCGTCAGCGGCGCCAGCAACGAGATGATTATCGAAATCGCCCGGCGTCACGGCGTGGAAATTCCGCGTCTGTGTTATAAGCCGGGCATGCGCCCCGACGGCAATTGCCGCGTCTGCATGGTGGAAATCAAGGGCGAGCGCGTACTTGCGCCCTCGTGCTGCCGCAGCGCGCAATCCGGCATGGAAGTGTTTGCTGAGAATCCGCGCGCGCTGGCCGCGCAAAAAATGGTGTTGGAGCTTTTGCTCTCCGACATGCCGGAACAATCCTACACCCTCGATTCCGAACTCGATCAGTGGGCGAAAAAACTTAAACTGGGCAAGCCGCGCTTTCACCGCCGCGCACAGCCGGTGGCCGACGTTTCGCATCCGGCGATGGCGGTCAATCTCGACGCCTGCATCCAGTGCACGCGCTGCGTGCGCGCCTGCCGCGAAGAGCAGGTGAACGATGTCATCGGCTACGCTTTCCGCGGCGAGCATTCGAAAATCGTGTTCGATCTGGATGACTCGATGGGCGCATCGTCCTGCGTCGCGTGCGGAGAATGCGTGCAGGCTTGTCCCACCGGCGCGCTGATGCCGGCGCGCGAAGCCGGCCTCATCAAACCCGACAAGACGGTGGATTCGGTGTGCCCGTATTGCGGCGTCGGCTGCCAGCTCACTTATCACATCAAGGACAACAGGATTCTGCATGTCAGCGGCCGCGACGGTCCGGCGAATCACGGACGCTTGTGCGTGAAAGGCCGCTACGGTTTCGATTACGCGCACCACAGACAGCGCCTCACCAAACCGCTGATACGCAAGAGCGGTTTTGCCAAATCGGCGCGATTCACCATGGATCCGGAAAATGCGCTGCAGGTGTTCCGCGAAGCGACTTGGGAAGAAGCGCTGGCGCTGGCTGCCGGCAACCTGAAAAAAATCCGCGATGAAAAAGGGCCGCAGGCGCTGGCCGGTTTCGGTTCGGCCAAGGGTTCGAATGAAGAAGCATATTTGTTCCAGAAACTGGTGCGCACCGGTTTCGGCACCAACAACGTGGATCACTGCACGCGCTTGTGCCATGCCTCCAGCGTGGCGGCGCTGCTCGAGGGTATAGGCTCGGGCGCGGTATCGAATCAGGTTTCCGATGTCTTGAAAGCGGATGTGGTGTTGATAATCGGCGCCAATCCCACGGTGAATCATCCGGTGGCGGCGACCTGGATCAAGAACGCGGCGAAAATGGGCGTCAAGCTCATCGTCGCCGACCCGCGCCGCACCGAACTCGCGCGCCACGCCGCTTATGTTTTGCAGTTCAAACCCGACACCGATGTGGCGCTCCTGAACGCGATGATGCATACCATTATTGAAGAGGGCCTGGCCAACCAGAAGTTTATTCAGGATCGCACCAGCGGCTACGAAGAACTCAGGAAAAACGTGGCGGGTTTCAGCCCCGAAGCGATGGCGCCTGTGTGCGGTATTCCGGCCGCCACCATCAGGGAAGTGGCGCGCCTGTTCGCCACTTCCAAAGGCTCGATGATTCTGTGGGGCATGGGAATTTCGCAGCATGTGCACGGCACCGACAACGCGCGCTGCCTGATTGCGCTCTCCTTGCTCACCGGCCAGGTCGGCCGCCCAGGTACCGGGCTGCATCCTTTGCGCGGGCAGAACAATGTGCAGGGCGCGTCCGATTCGGGATTGATTCCGATGGTGTTCCCTGATTATCAGCGCGTGGACAATGAAAAAGCGCGTGCCGCGTTCGAGAAACTCTGGGGCATGAAACTCGATCCCAAGCCGGGTTTGACGGTGGTGGAAATCATGGATGCGGTGCACGCCGGAAAAATCCGCGGCATGTATATCATGGGCGAGAACCCGGCCATGTCCGATCCCGATCTCGAGCATGCACGTCAGGCGCTGGCGGAACTGGAGTGCTTGGTGGTGCAGGATATTTTTCTGACCGAGACCGCGTATCTGGCGGATGTGATTCTGCCGGCGTCGGCGTGGCCGGAGAAAAGCGGCACCGTGACCAACACCGACCGCATGGTGCAACTGGGACGCCAGGCGCTGGATTTGCCGGGCGACGCCAGGCATGACCTGTGGATCATTCAGGAACTCGCGCGCCGCCTGGGATTGAACTGGAATTATCCGGGGCCGAAAGAAGTATTCAACGAAATGCGCAAAGCCATGCCCTCGATAGCCGGCATCACCTGGGAACGATTGCAAGCGGAAGACTCGGTGACCTATCCCTGCGAGCACGAAGGCGACCCCGGCGAGCCGGTGGTGTTCATCGAGAATTTCCCGACCCCGAGCGGACGGGCGCGCTTCGTGCCGGCCGACATCATACCCGCCAACGAACGGCCAGATCAGGAATTCCCACTGGTGCTCATCACCGGGCGCCAGCTCGAGCACTGGCACACCGGCAGCATGACGCGGCGCGCCAGCGTGCTTGACGCCATCGAACCGGAACCGGTGGCGTCGCTGCATCCGCTGGATCTCGACGCTCTCGGCGTGCAGCCTGGCGCGATGATCAGCGTCGAATCGCGGCGCGGCAAAATTTCGCTGTACGCGCGTGCCGACGAAGGCACGCCGCGCGGCGCGGTGTTCATTCCGTTCTGCTTTTACGAAGCGGCGGCCAATCTGCTCACCAATCCGGCGCTCGACCCGGTGGGCAAAATTCCCGAGTTCAAATATTGCGCGGTGCGCGTGACGCGTGGCGGCGAGACACCCGTACATTCCAGCTTCGGCGGCGGACAGGCATTGACACCGCGCTGAAGTATTTCAAGCGAATGTCATATTATAAAAATATTGTTTAAAATAAATATCATTTCAGGGAAAAACATGCTGACCGATATAGAAATCGCGCAAAAATCCAAAATGCAGCGCATCGCGCAACTTGCCAAGGAAAAACTCGGCATAGACGACGAACATCTGGAACCTTACGGCCATTACAAAGCCAAGCTCTCGCTCGATTATGTGGATAGCCTTAAAAACAGGCCCGACGGCAAGCTGATTCTGGTCACCGCCATCAGTCCCACGCCGGCGGGCGAGGGCAAGACCACCACCACCGTGGGCCTGGGTGATGCCTTGAACCGCATCGGCAAAAAAACCGTGATCTGCCTGCGCGAACCTTCGCTGGGTCCGGTGTTCGGCATGAAAGGCGGCGCGGCCGGCGGCGGTTACGCGCAAGTGGTGCCGATGGAAGACATCAATCTGCATTTCACCGGCGACTTCAACGCCATAGCGCTCGCCAACAATCTGCTGGCGGCGCTGCTGGACAATCACATTCATCACGGCAATACGCTCGGCATTGATGTGCGGCGCATCGCGTGGCGGCGCGTGATGGACATGAACGACCGCGCGCTGCGCGACATCACGGTGTCGCTGGGCGGTCCCGCCAACGGTTATCCGCGCCAGGATGGTTTCGACATCGTGGTGGCGTCCGAAGTGATGGCGATTTTCTGCCTCGCCACTTCGCTCAAGGATCTGAACAACCGTCTCGGCAATATCGTGGCGGGCTACACCAAGGAGCAGAAACCGGTGCGCGCGCGCGATTTGAACGCGCACGGCGCCATGACGGTGCTGCTGAAAGACGCGCTCAAACCCAATCTGGCGCAGACGCTGGAAAACAATCCGGCTTTCATCCACGGCGGGCCGTTCGCCAATATCGCGCACGGCTGCAATTCGGTGATCGCCACGCAGACTGCATTGAAGCTGAGTGATTATGTGGTGACCGAAGCCGGTTTCGGCGCCGATCTCGGGGCGGAAAAATTCATCGACATCAAATGCCGCAAGAGCGGTCTGCGCCCAGCGGCGGTGGTGCTGGTCGCCACCATCCGCGCGCTCAAATATCACGGCGGCGTGGATTTGAAGGAACTCAACAAGGAAAATCTGCCGGCGCTGGAAAAAGGCATCGCCAATCTGGAGCGCCATGTGAACAACGTGCGCAACCACTTCGGCCTGCCGTGCGTGGTTTCGATCAACCATTTCACTTTCGATACCGACGCGGAAGTGGCGCTGCTCAAGAAAAAAATGAGTGGCGTGCCGGTGGTGCTGGCCAAACACTGGGCGCAAGGCGGCAAGGGCGCCGAGGAACTGGCGCGCACGGTGGTGAAAACCGTGGACAGCACGCCCGCCACATTCAAATTCGTGTACCAGGAATCGGCCCCGCTGTGGGACAAGATGCAAGCCATCGCGCAAAAGATCTATGGCGCCGCCGACATCAGCGCCAGCGCCAAAGTGCGCGAGCAGATCAAAAAACTGCAGGACGATGGCTACGGCCATTATCCGGTATGCGTGGCCAAGACCCAGTATTCGTTTTCCACCGACGCTGCGGCGCGCGGCGCGCCCAGCGGCCATGTCATCAGCGTGCGTGAAGTGCGGCTCGCTGCCGGCGCGGAATTCATCGTCATGATTTGCGGCGACATCATGACCATGCCGGGTCTGCCCAAAGTGCCGTCGGCGGAAAAAATAGACCTCGACGCTGCCGGTAAAGTAGTTGGATTATTTTAATCCGGCGCGCACCGCATGAAGGAAATGCCGGCCGGCTGCGGCTTCTGGGGTGCCAGTGGCCGCCACGGATACATGGCCGGCCGAACTGCATCCAACCATATTTATTAGTAGTTGATTTATTTGGAATTTATCGTTTGACTTAAAAGCGAGGTGCGTGCTGGGGGAGGATACGCGCACAAAAAACCTATACTTTACAAACGAATAACGTAAAATGTGGGGAGAAGGCATTAAGTCCGTTACGTACAACAATAAAAACGGAGCTCAGGGATGAAAAAAGCCGCATTCTGGAAAGCCGACTGGTTTCTCGGGCTCATCGTTGCCGCCGTGTTGTTTTTCTCCGCTGGCAGTGATTTGATTCAAAGCCTGGAGCGTAAGGCTTACGACCTCGGCGTGCAGGCGTCATCGCGCAACCCCAGCGACAAAGTTGCGGTGATTGCGATAGACGATCAGAGCATTTCCAATATCGGCCGTTGGCCGTGGTCGCGCGAAGTGCTGGCCAAAATGATAGATACCTTGGCCGGCGCCAAGGCCAAAGTCATCGGCAACACCATATTTTTTTCCGAGCCGCAGACCGACCCCGGTCTCGTTTACATCAATAAGCTCTCCCAGCTTTATGCGAATTCCAGCCTGAAAAACTCCACCGATCCGTCAGCGCAGCAGGAAATCGCGCAAGTTGACGCACTGCTCAAGGAAGCTGAACTCAATCTCAACACCGACCGCAAGCTCGCTGAGAGCATACAAAAAGCCAACAATGTGCTGCTCGCCCTGTTGTTTGAACGCGGCGAACCGATCGGCAAACCCGACCAGCCGCTGCCCGAATTTGTAACCCGCAACCAGATCCCCAACGTCGAGGATAAGGCTGGTGCGTTATCCAACGGCCTGCTGCCTGCTCCCACGGTGGCGGCGCTGGTTCCACTCGCCGATTTCGGCAACAAAGCGTTGGCGCTGGGGCATTTGAACGCCAATCCCGATGTGGACGGCGGCATCCGCCAGGAATCCCTGGTGCTGCGCTATTACGACCAGTATTACCCTTCGCTATCGCTGATGCTGGCGGCGAAAAGCCTCAACTTGCAGCCGGCGGATATCGTGGTGCGTCTGGGCGAAGGCGTGAAACTCGGTAAGCTTAAAATCAGCACCGATCCTTTCCTGCAGATGTACACTTATTTTTACAAAGACCGCGACGGCAAGCCGGCATTTCAGGTGGATTCGTTTTACGATGTTTACGCCGGCAGGATTCCCGCCGCCAAATATCAGGACAAAATCGTGCTCATCGGCGCCACCGCAGCCGGCGTGGGCGCTTCGCAAGTGACGCCGATCTCGCCGGCCATGGCGCCGGTGCTGACACTGGCACATTCGGTATCGAGCATACTCAAGGAAGATTTTTATGTGACGCCGAGCTGGGGTTTATGGGCGGAGAAACTCGTATTCCTGACGGTAGCGCTGTATCTGATTCTGCTGTTGCCGCGGCTCAAGGCCGGTATGGGCGCGGCACTGACCGGAGTGCTGTTCGTGCTGCTGGTCGCCGCGCATTTCTGGTTGATGGCCGGCAAGGCGATCTGGCTGCAGCTCATGTTGCCGGCCACGCTGCTGCTGGTTGGCCACGGTTTGCTGGTGACCAAGCGTTTCATGATGACCGAAAAAGGCAAGGAAAAATCTGAAGCCGAATCGGCCGAATCCAACCGCATGCTGGGCCTGGCGTTCCAGGGGCAGGGCCAACTGGATATGGCATTCGACAAATTCCGCAAGTGCCCGATAGATGACACGCTGATGGATAATCTTTACAACCTGGCGCTGGATTTCGAGCGCAAGCGCCAGTTCAACAAGGCGGAAGCGGTATATCGCCACATGGCTGAATAC
>JBOIFQ010000046.1:0-4538 GCA_050741655.1 Burkholderiales bacterium
ATCTCGGTGGCGCGGTTCTCGCCTTCGCCGCTCGCCGACATCAATTGCAGATAATCCACCACGATCAGTCCCAACCCGCCGCACTGGCGGCGCAGCCGGCGCGCGCGCGCCTGCACCTGCGGCGCGGTGAGCGCCCCGCTTTCGTCTATGAAGATCGCCGCTTCGTTGAGCTTGCCCACGGCGTGGGTAAGTTTTTGCCAATCTTCGTCCTGCAGTTTCCCGGTGCGCACCTTGTGCTGGTCGAGCCGTCCCACCGAGCCCATCATGCGCATCACCAGTTGCGCGCCCGACATTTCCATGCTGAATACCGCTACCGGCAGGCGCAAATCAATCCCGACCTGCTCGGCCATGTTGAGTGCGAGCGCGGTTTTGCCCATGCTGGGGCGGCCGGCGACGATGATCAGATCGCCCGGCTGCAAACCCGAGGTCAACTGATCCAGATCGGTAAAACCGGTCGGGATGCCGGTGATATCGCTCGGATCGTTGCGGTTGTAGAGTACGTCTATGCGTTCCACTGCCTTGGTCAGCAGCGGCTTGATTTCCACGAAACCGATTTGCCCGCGTGCGCCCGCTTCCGCAATCTGGAACACCTTGGCTTCCGATTCATTGAGCAAATCGGTGGCCTCGCGCCCCAGCGGGTTATAAGCGCTTTCGGCGATTTCGGCGCCCACGGCGGCGAGTTTGCGTAGAATTGCGCGGTCGCGCACGATCTCGGCATAGCGGCGCACATTGGCGGCGGAGGGTGTGTTCTGCGCCAGCGCTTCCACATATTCGCGTCCGCCGGCATCGGCCAGCTGCGCGCTGTTTTCCAGCGAATCGGCCACGGTCAGCGCGTCCGCCGGTTTGTTGTTGCCGATGAGCTTGTCAATGTGGCGATAAATCAGGCGATGGTCGTGGCGGTAGAAATCCGCCTCGACTATCATGTCCGCCACCTTGTCGAGCGCTTCGTTATCCAGCAACAACCCGCCCAGCACCGATTGTTCCGCATCAATCGAATGCGGCGGCAGCTTGATGAGATCAATTTGCTCGTCGTGCGCGAGGGAAGAAACGGCCTGGATCATGGCTTAATGTATGTTTTGAGGTTATTTTTATAATATGTTGATATTAAATAATATTTATTAACCAAGACATACGCTAAGAAAGGGTGTTTACCCAGCAGCTGGTGCTGGCATTTTACCACTCGCTCCCGGCTTGGCGAGGGAAATAAAAAAGGGCTGTCACCAGCCCTTTTTTAATTAAACCAATTCGGGGTCTTTGCGAGCAAAGCGAAGCAATCTCGCCTTACGCGCTCTCGCCCAGTACCGAAACCGTGATATTAGCCATCACATCGGTATGCAGCGCCACCGTCAGCGCGTGATCGCCCACCTGCTTGAGCGGGCCGAGCGGCATGCGGATCTGGCTTTTCTGGATGGCAAAGCCCTGCTTCTCCAGAGCTTCCACGATGTCCACGTTGGTCACGGAGCCGAACAGTTTTCCATCCACTCCGGCCTTCTGCGAAATCTGCACCATCAGGCCTTCCAGCTTCGCCGCCTGCTCTTGTGCTTTTAACAGAGCTGCGTTTTCCACTTTTTCCAGCTCGACGCGGCGCACTTCAAATTCCTTGAGATTGTCGGGGGTGGCACGCTTGGCCTTGCCTTGCGGAATCAGGAAATTGCGTGCGAAGCCTTGCTTCACCTTGACTACGTCGCCCAGCTTGCCGAGGTTGACGATTTTTTCCAGCAGGATGACTTGCATGGCTTGCTCCTTAATGCAGATCGGTGTACGGCAGCAGCGCCAGGAAGCGCGCACGCTTGATGGCCGTGCCCAACTGCCGCTGGTAGCGCGACTTGGTGCCGGTGATGCGCGCCGGGATGATTTTGCCGTTCTCGTTGATGAAATCCTTCAACAGTTCGACGTCCTTGTAATCCACCTGCTTGATTTTCTCCGCGGTGAAGCGGCAGAATTTCCTGCGCTTGAACAAGGGACGGTTGCCGTCCTTTTTGTCCTTGCGGTCTTTTTTGTCCTTGCGTTTAAACGATGGTCTTGGCATAAAACCCTCTATTCCGTTTCTACGTTATTCACATGCAACACGAGTTGCGTACTGTTCTTGCTGCGGCGCGCCAGGAAACCCTCCAGCTTCACTTGCGCACCCACATTCAATTTCGCCGCATCCTTGGCCACCTCGCCCAGCGCCAAGACCTGCAATTCACATTCCGCCTGGCGCTTCATTCCATTTTGCATTTGTGTGGAGGTGTGGCTGACCCGGAATTCCAGCACCGCGATTCCCGCCGGGGTGTAACGCAGCGGCTTGATTTCCGCAACCTGACCGCACAGCGTGACGCTGTTCAATTCCACTTAGGCGGCAGGTTCCTCGGCAACGGCGGCGGGCGCGGACTTGGCTTCATCCGCCGGCGCCTGCATCACCGACCGGCTTTTTTCCTCGCGCATCATCGGCGAAGGCGCGCTCACCGCTTCATCCATTTTCATGGTCAGGTGGCGCAACACCGCATCGTTGAATTTAAACGCATGCTCCATCTCGTCCAGCGTCGGCTGATCGCATTCGACGTTCATCATCACATAATGCGCTTTGTGGACTTTGGCCAGAGGATAGGCGAGCTGGCGGCGGCCCCAGTCTTCGAGGCGATGCACCTTGCCGCCCTTGGCGGTGACCATGCCGCGATAGCGCTCGATCATGCCGGGCACCTGCTCGCTCTGATCAGGATGGACGATAAAAACGATTTCGTAATGTCGCATTTAATCTCCTTATGGTCTATGGCCTCCCATCGTGCAAGACGGTGAGGCAAGGATTTAACAAAGGCGCGTATTATATAGGTATTCTGGCCAACCGGGCAACAATCGTTAGATGTCGAAGTCGAAATCCTGTCGCTGATTTCGCTGAATTCCTTAGCCACTGAGAGCCGTAGTCAATTTTTATGAGCCCGACGATATCTCGTGAAAATGGCTTCCGGTTTTCTTCTTTTCCCGCGAAGAAACGCGGTCTCATGTTCACGTCCACTGCGCTGACGGCGAAGCAAAATTCTGGCTTGAACCTAAAATCGAATTAGCGCAAAATTACGGCTTGAATGACCGTCAACTGCGGTCAGTTAAAATCCTTATTGAGAAACACGAAAATGAAATCCGCGACGCGTGGCGAAAACACTTTGGACGCTGAAGTGACCAATGTTTCCAAGCACGGCTTCTGGCTGATGCTCGGAAAAGAGGAGTGCTTTGTGCCTTTCGCAGAGTTTCCGTGGTTTAAAGATGCCCCGATTGCCAAACTCCTTAAGGTGGAATGGCCTCAACCTCATCATCTTTATTGGCCCGACCTGGACATTGATTTGGCGGTGGAATCCATACGCCATCCCGAGCGATTCACTCTCGTCTCGCGGGTTCGCTAACCTTTAACGCTTCGCTGCCGCCTCGTCTCAAACAAGCAAACCCCGCTGGCCACCGAAACATTCAGGCTTTCCACGCTGCCCGCCATCGGGATGTGCACCAACTCGTCGCAGGTTTGTTTCGTCAAACGCCTCAAGCCTTCTTCTTCCGCGCCCAATACCCAGGCGATGGGGCCACTGAGCTTTACCGAGAATAAATCTTTTTGCGCGCTGCCGTCGGCGCCGATGACCCAGATGTTGCGTTCTTTCAGCTCGCGCAAAGTGCGGGCGAGATTGGTGACGGCAACATAAGGCATGGTTTCCGCCGCGCCGCTGGCGACTTTGGATACGGTGGGCGTAATCCCCACTGCGCGATCCTTGGGCGCAATCACCGCATGCACGCCGCAGGCATCGGCCACGCGCAGACAAGCGCCGAGGTTGTGCGGGTCCTGCACTCCATCCAGCACCAGCAGCAAGGCCGGTTCGCTTAAAGCATCCAGCACCTCATCCAAATCCACATGCCGGGTTTGCGCCGCAGTTTGCGCCGCCACGCCCTGATGCCGGGCATGGCCGGTCATGCCGTCCAGCCGCGCGCCATCCGCCAGAATAACCCGCACGCCGCGGTTCTGCGCCAGCGCCAGCAAATCCCTGGCGCGATGATCCTGGCGCGCCTGATCGAGATAAATTTCCTGCACGCTTTCTGCGTTTTGGCGGATGCGCGCCGTCACCGCATGAAAACCGTAAATCAGGCGGCTCATGCCCTTGCTTTCCCCGGCGAGCGAGATTTCCCGGGAGTTGCAGCGGGCGCTTCATCCAGCACAAAATCAATTTTCGAAGTCTGCAAATCCACTCGCACTACTTTCACTCGCACGCGGTCGCCGAGCCGGAATTTCCTGCCGCTGCGCTCGCCCAGCAGCAATTGCTTGGCGGTATCGAAATGAAAATAGTCGCTGCCGAGTTCGGAGATATGCACCAGGCCTTCTATATAAATATCATCCAGCGCGACGAAAACACCGAAGCCGGTCACACCGCCCACCGTGCCATCGAAGCATTCGCCGATTTTATCCTGCATGTAATAGCATTTGAGCCAGGCTTCGACATCGCGCGTCGCATCGTCGGCGCGGCGCTCGGTTTGCGAGCAATGAACTCCCAGCGCATACCAGTCGCCCGGTTCGTAGGTTTTAC
>JBOIFQ010000047.1:0-1704 GCA_050741655.1 Burkholderiales bacterium
GTCCATATCTATGAAATCAACGATGATGATGCCGCCGAGATTTCTGAGCCGCAGCTGGCGCGCGATGACCTGCGCCGCTTCGAGATTGGTTTTGAAAATGGTATCGTCGAAATTACGCACGCCGACGAAGCCGCCAGTATTCACATCCACCGTGGTAAGCGCCTCGGTCTGGTCCATGATGAGATAACCGCCGGATTTCAATTCCACCCGCCGCGCCAGCGCTTTCTGGATTTCCTCTTCCACGCCGTGCAGATCGAACAAAGGCCGTTCGCCGGTATAGTGGTCGATGCGCGGCAGCACATTATCCATGTAATCATGCGCGAACGCCTGCATGCGCTGATGGGTTTCGCGCGAATCCACCACTACGTGCGCGGTCTCGTCATTCAGGAAATCGCGCAATACGCGCAGGCTCAGGGTGAGGTCCTGATACAGCAGGGTGCGCGCGGGCGCGCTGTGCGCCTTTTCCTGAATCCCGCTCCACAGTTTGCGCAAATAATCCACATCGGCCACCAGCTCGCGCTCGCTCGCGGTTTCCGCCATGGTGCGGATGATGAAGCCGCCGCTTTGATCCTGCGGCAGCAATTGCTGCAGCCGGTCGCGCAGAAGAGCGCGCTCTTCCTCGTCCTCGATGCGCTGCGAAATCCCGATGCGCGTTTCCTGCGGCAGATACACCAGCATGCGCCCGGCGATGCTGATTTGCGTGGTCAGCCGCGCGCCCTTGGTGCCGATGTGGTCCTTGAACACCTGCACCATGAGTTTCTGTCCTTCGTGCAGCAGCCGCTCTATCGGCCTGGCTTCCTCGCCGTTACGGCGCTGCTCCCAGATGTCCGCCACATGCAGAAACGCCGCACGCTCGAGACCGATTTCCACGAACGCCGACTGCATGCCGGGCAGCACGCGGCATACTTCACCGGCATAAATGTTGCCGACCAGCCCGCGGCTGCTGACGCGCTCGAGGTGCAGCTCCTGCACCACTCCTTGCTGCATCACCGCAACACGCGTCTCCTGTGGAGTCACGTTAATCAAAATATCTTCGCTCACAGCGTGTGGTATCCGAATTGCCGCAATAATTCCGCCGTCTCGAACAGCGGCAAGCCCATCACACCCGAATAGCTGCCATTGATTTCCGCTACAAAAGCCGCGGCCAGGCCTTGTATGGCGTAGCCGCCGGCTTTGTCGAGCGGCTCGCCAGTCGCCGCATAGCGCTGTATTTCCTGCGCTTCCAGCGCGCGGAAACGCACCGCAGTCACGGACAGGCGCAGTTCCAGCTTATCTTCCCGCAGCACCGCCACCGCGGTGATCACCCTATGGGTATTTCCGGAAAGCTCGTGCAGCATGCGCGCCGCGTGCTCGCTGTTGTCCGGCTTGCCGATGATTTTTTCGCCCAGCGCCACCGTGGTGTCCGCCGCCAGCACAGGAAAATACCGCAGCCTTCTTTGCGTCACCGATGACCACCCGGCTTCCACCTTGGCGCGCACCACGCGTCTGACATAATCTTCCGGTAATTCGCCGGCGTGCGGTGATTCATCCACATCGGCGCCGCGCGCGAGGTATTCGCGGAACAGCACCACCTCGAAATTCACGCCGATCTGCTTCAGCAGTTCGCGCCGCCGGGGGCTCCTTGAAGCAAGATAAATGTGTTGAGTGGCGCGCATGTTTCGCTTACGCTCGATGATAGGGATGATTTTGCAACAGCGACAGCGC
>JBOIFQ010000048.1:0-2663 GCA_050741655.1 Burkholderiales bacterium
GGGCATAGGCCCGGTGCCGGCGGTGAAAAAAGTGCTGGAGAAATCCGGCTTGAAGCTGGAACAGATGGACGTGATCGAATCCAACGAAGCATTCGCCGCGCAGGCCATGGGCGTGTCCAAGGAACTCGGCATGAATGCGCAAAAAGTGAATCCCAACGGCGGCGCCATCGCGTTGGGGCATCCCATCGGCGCCACTGGCTGCATCCTCACCATCAAGGCCATGTACGAACTGCAACGCACCGGCGGGCGCTATGGTCTGGTCACCATGTGCATCGGCGGCGGCCAGGGCATTGCCGCGGTATTCGAACGGATATAAATAATTTGCAGCTAAAAAATCAGGGGCGCGCAAGCGCCCCTGGTTTTTTGCATCCATGAAACATAGCATGGCTTATTAATTCTTCACTGCATCCTGCCCCAGCGGCAAAAGAGCTAGTGACTGCTCACTAAACAGGGCTGCCCTTAATTCGCGCAGCTCATCCAGGCAGAAATGGGTGAAAGCCAAGCCGATGTAAATCGGCGAGAACAGATTCACCACCGGTATGAATTGAATCAATCCCAGCGCGGCGCCCAAAACATAAAGCCGGCCGCCGGCGCGTTCCAGAATCTGCCCGAATTCCTCGCGGCTCGCGTGCTCGGCCAGCGCATCGTAGCGGAACAAACGCTGATTCAAATAAGCCGCGAGTAACACCGGCAGCATTAACGCGGGCAAGCCGAACAACCATAGCGGCAGCGTGATGACCCACAACACCAGAAACACCAGCACCGCCACCAGCGCATTCCACACGCTGCCAATTACGGTGCCCCCTGCTTTCTTTTCGAGCGCGGGAAAATCGCGTGCAGCGACATGCTTGACCATGACCGGCATGGCGATTACCGACGCCACCAAGAGTGCGGTGATGAGTATGCAGGGCAGCACAAGCAGCCAAGCCAGAATCACGCCCAGCGTGGCGGCCAGCCCGTGGATTTGAAAACGCAATAGAAAGCCGTCCACCGATGTCGAAGCAAGAAACCCGCTAGTCGCTGCTACCCAATCCTGCCAGAACCAGAACGCCAGTCCGCCCCAGATGAAAAAAGACAACAGCAGCGGCCACAGCACCAGCGCCAGCATCTTGGGGTGGAACAAGCTGGCCAGGGCTTCCGCTAAAGCGTTAAAAATACTGTTCATGTATTAACATATTGATTTATATAGTATTTATTTAAATCCCGTGTTTTTGATGATGCACCACAAAAAAAAATTATAAAAATTGTTGACAGCTCCTATGAAATCAGTAGAATGCGTAATTGTTGCGGTGCAGCATGAACCAATTCGGAGGTGCCACTGCAGATAGCCATAAGCTTACTTGATTAGGAGAACTACATGTATAACGTACCCGAGCAATTAGTAGCGGCCAACAAGGCCAATCTGGAAACCGTGGTCAGCTTCACCGCCACCGCAATCGAAGGCGCCGAGCGCCTGATCGACCTGCAACTGACGACCGCCAAAACCGTGCTGGCTGAAGGCACCAAACAAGCCAAGGCGTTCGCCGCCGTCAAAGACGTGCAAGAAGTGATCGCGCTGCAAACCGCGGCCGCCGAACCCACAATCGAAAAAGCGCTGGCCTATTCCCGCAGCGCGTATGAAGTGGCGAGCCAAACCCAGGCCGAATTCACTAAGCTGGTGGAAGCGCGCGTCGCCGACTTCAACAAAATCGTGGTTGCGGCCCTGGATAAAGCGGTCAAATCCGCTCCGGCCGGCTCCGACGTCGCTGTCGCCGCGGTGAAATCCGCGATGGCCGCCGCCAACTCCGCTTACGACACCCTTTCCAAGGCTGCCAAGCAAGTTGCGGAATTGACCGAAGCCAACATCGCCGCCGCCACCACGCAAGCGGTAAGCGTCAGCAAAAAGAAAGCTGCTTAATAACGTAGCGTAGTAGCTTCTCCTTAAGCCAGGCCCCCGGCACAACCGGGGGCTTTTTATTTGTGCAGGCCGCAGTTAAAACCACGTAAAATGCAAAGATAAAAACCCACGCCTCAACACTCATGTCCGCGCTCACCACCTCCCCCGCCTGGAAAGCGCTGAAAGCGCATCACAAAATCATCGCTAAACAGCACTTGCGCGAACTGTTCGCACGCGACGCGCGACGCTTCGGGAAATTCTCACTGCGCTTTAACAGCATCCTGCTCGATTATTCGAAGAACCGCATCAACCAGGACACCATGCGCCTGCTCCTCGCGCTGGCGCGGCAGGCCGGACTCAAGCGCTGGATCAAAAAAATGTTCGGCGGCGAAAAAATCAACACCACCGAAAATCGCGCCGCGCTGCATGCGGCGCTGCGCGCGCAGGGCGCCATGCGGCTCGATGGCCAGGATATCATGCCGCAAGTGGCAAAAAGCCTGGAGCATATGCGCCACTTTTCCGACGCGGTGCGCAGCGCCACCACCAAAGGAGACACGCACCGGGCTTTTACCGACGTGGTGAACATCGGCATCGGCGGCTCACATTTGGGGCCGCTCATGGTGACGCAAGCCCTGCAGCCTTATGGCAGCTTGCAACTGCGAATGCATTTCGTGTCGAATGTGGACGGCAGCGATCTCGCCGCCACGCTGGAGAAGCTCGATCCCGAAACCACGCTGTTCGTGGTGGTTTCCAAAACTTTCACCACCCAGGAGACACTGACCAATGC
>JBOIFQ010000049.1:0-1844 GCA_050741655.1 Burkholderiales bacterium
GCTTCGATGGAATAACCGCGGTCCTGCATGTCGCGGTGGATTTTCTGGATCCATTCGAGATTAACGATGGGCACCACGCCGATCAGCAAATCGGCATGTTTCGCCACATTGGCGTCCGGCGTCACCACGCCGCCGTGCAGACCTTCGTAAAACAGCACTTCGCTGTCCGCGGCAATCGGTTCCCAGGCGGTGAAAGTGCCCGACTTCTGGTTATACGGCGCGGCTTCTTCTTCGTTGTGCAAATAGCGGCGCAGTTTGCCGGTGCCGGTTTCGCCGTATTGGCGGAACAGCGTTTCCAGCTTCTCGAACAGGTTCGCTTCCGGGCCGAAATGGCTGACGGGATGATTACCGTTTTTCTCCGCCTTGGCGATTTCGCGCTTCATTTCCTCGCGGTTGTAGCGATGAAAGCTGTCGCCTTCCACCGTCACCGCCTTGATTTTTTCGCGGCGGAAAATGTGCTGGAAAGTGCGCGTGACCGAGCTGGTGCCGGCGCCGGACGAGCCGGTGACCGCGATGACCGGATGCTGACGGGACATTGAGGCTGACGCTCCCTGATTATTCTGGAAATTTCACCAGATGGTACAACGAAAAATCATACGCAACAGTCACATTTATTTATTATTACGATAACAGCATTTTAATACGGCCGCCGCCTAATCCCGGCTGGGCGCGGACGATAAGGTATAATTTCCAGATTACATCAAGGATTCACCCGCTTATGCAAGCGCAGTACCGCCCCCAGGAGATCGAACAACAAGCCCGGCAATACTGGGAAACAAGACAGTCGTTCCGCGCCGCCGAAGCGCCGGGCAAACCCAAATATTATTGCCTCTCCATGTTCCCCTATCCTTCGGGGAAACTGCACATGGGGCATGTGCGCAACTATACCATCGGCGATGTGCTGTCCCGATTCTACCGCATGCAGGGCTACAACGTGCTGCAGCCTATGGGCTGGGATGCGTTCGGCCTGCCGGCGGAAAACGCGGCGATGGCGAATAATGTGCCGCCCGCGCAATGGACTCACGACAATATCGCCTACATGAAAAAGCAGTTGCAGTCGCTCGGTTTCGCCATTGACTGGTCGCGCGAACTGGCGACCTGCCAGCCGGAATATTACCGCTGGAACCAATGGCTGTTCCTGCGCCTGCTGGAAAAAGGCCTGGCCTATAAAAAAGCCGGCGTGGTGAATTGGGACCCGGTGGACCAGACCGTGCTCGCCAACGAACAGGTGATAGACGGGCGCGGCTGGCGTACCGGGGCCTTGGTGGAAAAGCGTGAAATCCCGATGTACTACCTGAAAATCACCACTTACGCCGACGAGCTGTTGGCCGCATTGGAAAAACTTCCCGGCTGGCCGGAACGCGTGAAAACCATGCAAGCCAACTGGATCGGCAAGAGCTTCGGCGTTAATTTTGGTTTTCCCTACCAACTCGACGGCGGGGAAAAACTCCTGCGCGTTTTCACCACCCGCGCCGACACCCTCATGGGCGTGACTTTCTGCGCGCTGGCGGCGGAGCATCCGCTGGCGACGCGCCTGGCGCGCGGCAATCTCAAACTCGCGGCGTTCATTGACGAATGCAAGCACGGCAGCGTGATCGAAGCCGACATCGCCACCATGGAAAAGAAAGGCATGCCGACCGGATTTTTCGTCGCGCATCCGCTCACCCATGAAAAAATCGAAGTGTGGGTGGCGAATTATGTGCTCATGGCTTACGGCGAAGGCGCGGTGATGGCGGTACCCGCGCACGATGAACGCGATTTCTTATTTGCCAAAAAATACGGCTTGCCGATCAAGCAAGCCATCGCGCCCCCACCCGCACCCTCCCCCGCAAGCGGGGGAGGGT
>JBOIFQ010000050.1:0-6175 GCA_050741655.1 Burkholderiales bacterium
GTCATCGGCAACCCGGCGCACTTCGCGCAGAACCCGCGCAAGATCATTCATATCGATATCGATCCTTCGTCGATCTCCAAGCGCGTGAAAGTGGATGTGCCCATCGTCGGCAATGTGAAAGACGTGCTCGACGACATGATAGCTCTGCTGGACGGCTCCAAGGAGCGGCCGGATGCGGCGGCGCTCAAGGCGTGGTGGGCGCAGATTCAGCAATGGCGCGCGCGCGATTGCCTGAAATACGATCGCACCAGCGCCATTATCAAGCCGCAACTGGTGATGGAAAAACTCTATGAAGTCACCAAGGGCGAAGCCATCATCACTTCGGATGTCGGCCAGCATCAGATGTGGGCGGCGCAGTTTTACAAATTCGACAAACCGCGGCGCTGGGTCAATTCCGGCGGGCTGGGAACCATGGGTTTCGGCCTGCCCGCCGCTATGGGCGCGGTGCTCGCCAACAAGGGGGCGACGGTGGCGTGCGTTACCGGCGAAGCCAGCATCCAGATGTGCATCCAGGAGCTTTCCACCTGCAAGCAATACCGGCTGCCGATCAAAGTGGTCAACCTGAACAACCGCTACATGGGCATGGTGCGGCAGTGGCAGCAGTTCTTCCACGGCAACCGCTATTCCGAATCTTACATGGACGCGCTGCCGGATTTCGTCAAGCTCGCCGAGAGCTACGGCCATATCGGCATGAAGATCGAGAGGCCGGCCGATGTCGAGCCGGCGCTCAAGGAAGCGTTCAAGAGCAAGGATGACCTGGTGTTCATGGATTTCATCACCGACCAGTCGGAGAACGTGTATCCGATGGTGGCGGCGGGCAAAGGCATCAGCGAAATGATACTGGCTGAAGATTTGTAGCGCGCCTGGTCTTGCCGCTGGCACGGCACGTTCAACCTGGAACTCACTCAACCAATAAAAATGCGACATATCCTTTCTTTGCTGTTGGAAAACGAGGCAGGCGCGCTGTCCCGCGTGGCGGGACTTTTCTCCGCGCGCGGCTACAACATCGAGTCGCTCACCGTGGCGCCCACCGAGGATGCCACGCTTTCGCGCATGACCATCGTCACCAGCGGCTCGGATGACGTGATCGAGCAGATCACCAAGCAGTTGAACAAACTGGTGGAAGTGGTGAAAGTGGTGGATTTGACCGACGGCGAGCACACCGAGCGCGAATTGATGCTGGTTAAGGTGCGCGCCGCGGGCAAGGAGCGCGAGGAAATGAAGCGCATGGCTGATATTTTCCGCGGCCGCATCATAGACGTGACCGACAAATCCTACACCATCGAACTCACCGGACCGGGCGCGAAACTCGATGCTTTTATCCAGGCGCTGGAACCCAGCGCGATACTGGAGGCGGTGCGCACCGGCGCTTCCGGCATCGGCCGCGGCGAACGCATTCTTAAAATCTAGTGAGGCAGTGAACGGGTGAATAAGTGAACGTGTCAGACCTTGCTCTCGCGCCCTAATCCGTTCACGCACTCACTCGTTCACCCGTTCACTCGTTCACTTTGAAGAGGAAGTCAGATGAAAGTTTATTACGACAAGGACGCGAATTTATCGCTGATCAAGGGCAGGAAAGTCACCATCGTCGGCTACGGCTCGCAGGGTCACGCCCACGCCAATAATTTGCAGGATTCAGGAGTAAAAGTGACAGTGGGCTTGCGCAAGGGCGGCGCCTCCTGGGGCAAGGCGAAAAAAGCCGGTTTGCAAGTCAAGGAAGTGGGCGCGGCGGTGAAGGGCGCCGATGTGGTGATGATTCTGCTGCCCGACGAGAACCACGCGCAGGTTTACCGCGAGGACATCGAACCCAACATCAAGCAAGGTGCGGCGCTGGCGTTTGCGCACGGTTTCAATATTCATTTCGGCCAGATCGAGCCGCGCGCGGATCTCGACGTGATCATGATCGCGCCCAAGGGCCCGGGGCATCTGGTGCGCTCGACTTATACCCAGGGCGGCGGCGTGCCGTCCTTGATCGCGGTGCACCAGGACGCCAGCAAGAAAGCGCGCGATGTTGCGCTGTCTTATGCGGCGGCTATCGGTGCGGCGCGCGCCGGCGTGATCGAAACCAAGTTCCGCGAGGAATGCGAAACCGATTTGTTCGGTGAGCAGGTGGTGCTGTGCGGCGGGCTGACGTCCTTGATACAGGCCG
This sequence comes from Burkholderiales bacterium, assembly GCA_050741655.1. Lineage (GTDB taxonomy): Bacteria > Pseudomonadota > Gammaproteobacteria > Burkholderiales > JAHFRG01 > JAHFRG01. The sequence goes on from JBOIFQ010000050.1 coordinate 2,150, forward strand.
GCTTCGAGACGCTGGTGGAAGCGGGCTACGCGCCGGAAATGGCGTATTTCGAATGCCTGCACGAAGTAAAACTCATCGTGGACCTGATTTACGAAGGCGGCATCGCCAACATGCGCTATTCGATTTCCAATACCGCGGAATACGGCGATTTTACCCGCGGCCCGCGCATCATCACCGATGAGACGCGCGCCGAAATGAAAAAAATTCTCAAGGAAATCCAGAGCGGGCAATTCGCCAAGGAATTCATCCTGGAAAACCGCGCCGGCACGCCTGCGATGAAAGCCATGCGCCGGCTCGCCGCCCAGCATCAGATCGAGCAAGTGGGCGCCAAGTTGAGAGGGATGATGCCGTGGATCAGGAAAAATAAACTGGTGGACCAGTCGAGGAACTGAAGCCAGGTGAACGAGTGAATGGGTGAACGAGTGAACGGGAAAATGCGATGCGGTAATTCACTTGTTCACTCGTTCACTTATTCACCTCTTCACGCATGACCTACCCCCATCCCCTCATCGCGCGCGAAGGCTGGCCGTTCCTGGCGGCTGCGCTGATTGTCTCCGTTCTGGTTACTCTATTCGCGGGCTGGTGCTGGTCGGCGCCGTTCTGGCTGCTGGGCCTGTTCATTTTGCAATTCTTCCGCGATCCGCCGCGCAATATTGCCGGCGATGCTTATACTGTAGTATCACCGGCGGACGGGCGTATCGTGGTGGTGGAGCGCGCGCAGGATCCTTACCTTCAGCGCGAAGCGCTGAAAGTCAGCGTGTTCATGAATGTGTTCAACGTGCATTCCAACCGCAGCCCGGTGGATGGCAAAGTGGAGAAGGAGTGGTACCATCCTGGCAAATTCATCAACGCGGCGCTGTCCAAGGCGTCGCTGGAAAACGAGCGCAAGGCGCTGTGGCTTAAAACAGTGAATGGTTTCGACGTGACCTGCGTGCAGGTGGCGGGCTTGATAGCACGGCGCATACTGTGCTATGTGAAAAGCGGCGATGCGCTGGCGCGCGGCCAGCGCTACGGCTTCATCCGCTTCGGTTCGCGCGTGGATGTGTATCTGCCGCTGGCTTCGAGCATCAAAACCAGCGTTGGTGATAAAGTGTATGCGGCAGAAACCGTGCTGGCGGAATCACCCAAGAGGTAGCGCATGGAAATGTACGATCCGGAACAACCGAACAAATGGCTGCTCAAGGGCAAGCTGCCCAGGCGCGGAATTTATTTGCTGCCCAATCTCTTCACCACCGCCGCTCTGTTCGCCGGTTTTTATGCCATCGTGCAGGCTGTGAACGGCCGCTATGAATATTCCGCCATCGGCATTTTGGTGGCGATGGTGCTGGATGGAATCGATGGCCGGGTGGCGCGGCTCACGCACACCCAAAGCGCGTTCGGCGCCGAGTACGACAGCCTCTCCGACATGGTGTCATTCGGCGCGGCGCCAGCCTTGGTGTCTTATGTCTGGGCTTTGCAAAGCATGGGACGGCTGGGCTGGATCGCCGCGTTTATTTATTGCGCCGGCGCGGCTTTGCGCCTCGCGCGTTTCAATACCAATATCGAAGTGGCGGACAAGCGTTTTTTCCAGGGCTTGCCCAGCCCGGCCGCCGCCGCACTGATCGCGGGACTGGTGTGGGTGATGAATGACTACCAAGTGCGGGGCGGCGATGTGCGCTGGCTGGCGTGGGGGGTGACGTTGTTCGCCGGGCTCTCGATGGTGAGCAATTTCCGCTATTACAGCTTCAAGGATATCAACCTGCGCAAGAGCGTGCCTTTCGTGTTCATGCTGCTCCTGGTGCTGTCGTTCGTGCTGATTTCGGTGGATCCGCCCATCGTGCTGTTCAGCGCTTTCGTCGCCTACGCGCTTTCCGGTTATGTCATGTGGTTCTGGGAACTGAAAAAGCGCCGTGCCGCAGCCCTCGTTCCCCATGACAACAAGCCCGCTGAATAAGCGCGCTTGACAGCGCCGCCAAAAAAGCTTTAAATTGCCGCACCATGAGTTTCAATAGTAACCATAGCTTTGTTTCCTACCCGGCCAACGTCCTGCTGGCCGGCCTGCTGCTGCGCCGCGCGCGCTAAATACCCTATCCCATTTTGTTTTGAATTCCCGGGAACGCCAAACCGCGCTTCCCGCATCCCGATTTCCAGTATTTGGAGAACAACATGACAGACCGATTGATCATTTTTGATACCACCATGCGCGACGGCGAGCAAAGCCCTGGCGCTTCCATGACGCGCGAGGAAAAAGTGCGCATCGCCAAACAACTCGAGCGCATGCGCGTGGACGTGATCGAGGCCGGATTTCCGGCGGCGAGCAACGGCGATTTCGAATCGGTGCGCGCGGTGGCCAACACCATCAAGGACAGCACGGTATGCGGCCTGGCGCGCGCCACCGAAAGCGACATCGCGCGCGCCGGCGAAGCCCTGAAAGGCGCCGCTTCCCCGCGCATTCATACTTTCATCGCCACCTCGCCCATCCACATGCAGAAAAAATTGCGCATGACGCCGGACCAAGTAGTCGAGCAGGCGGTAAAGTCCGTGACCTGGGCGCGCCAATACACCGACAACGTGGAATTTTCGCCGGAAGACGCCGGACGCTCGGAAGAAGATTTCCTCTGCCGCGTGCTGGAGGCGGTGATCAAGGCCGGCGCCACCACGCTCAACATTCCCGACACCGTGGGTTATAACGTGCCGCAGCAGTTCGGAAATCTGATCAGGCAATTGCGCGAGCGCATTCCCAATTCCGATAAAGTCGTGTTCTCGGTGCATTGCCACAATGATCTTGGCCTCGCGGTGGCGAATTCGCTGGCGGCGGTATTGCAGGGCGCGCGCCAGGTGGAATGCACCATCAACGGCCTGGGCGAACGCGCCGGCAATGCGGCACTGGAGGAAATCGTCATGTCGGTGCGCACGCGCCAGGACATTTTTCCCTGCGACACTCGTATTGACACCACGCAGATCGTGCCGGCCAGCCGTCTGGTGGCGGGCATCACCGGTTTCGCGGTGCAGCCCAACAAAGCCATCGTCGGTGCCAATGCTTTCGCGCATGAATCCGGCATCCATCAGGACGGCGTGCTGAAAAGCCGCGAGACGTACGAAATCATGCGCGCCGAGGACGTGGGCTGGGGCGCGAACAAGCTGGTATTGGGCAAGCACTCCGGCCGCAACGCGTTCAAGAACCGCTTGATGGAGCTTGGCATCGAGCTCGAATCCGAAGACGCGGTGAACTCCGCGTTCGTGCGCTTCAAGGAGTTGGCGGACAAGAAGCACGAAATTTTCGACGAGGATTTGCAGGCGCTGGTTTCGCAGGAAGCGGCGGCGCATGTGAGCGAGCATTACAAGCTGCTGTCGATGAAAGCACATTCGGAAACCGGCGAGCAGCCTTACGCCAGCGTGGTGATCAGCGAAGAGGGAAAGGAAAAACGCGCCGATTCGCGCGGCAGTGGTCCGGTGGACGCCACTTTCAAGGCGCTGGAGAGCATCGTCAACAGCGGCGCCGAATTGCAGCTTTATTCGGTGAACAACATCACCACCGGCACCGAATCGCAAGGCGAGGTAACGGTGCGGCTGCAGAAAGGCGGGCGTATTGTCAACGGACTGGGGGCGGATACCGATATCGTGGTGGCTTCGGCGAAAGCGTATTTAAGCGCGCTTAACAAGCTGCATTCCAAGCTGGAACGGGTGAACCCGCAGTTTTCGACGGTTTAGCGTTCGGATGTCATTGCGAGGCGCGTGAGCGCCGTGGCAATCTGCTGTTTGTCTTTGCGAGAAGTGGTTGCGACGAAGCAATCTCGCCCACTCGTCATTGCGGTCAAGCCTTCAGCCGCGAGCGAAGCGTGGCGGAACGCGAAGCAATCTCGTTTTTAAAAGCAGATTGCTTCGTCGCCGATGGCTCCTCGCAAAGACGCAAAACCAGTCATTGCGGTCCGTTCGCCCTGATGCTTCGTCAAGCTCAGCACTAAAGGCAGTCGAAGGGAGCTTGTCGAAGGATTGAAAGGAAAAAGCAAATTCGCCAGTGGCAGAATCGACGCTATATTTATCCCC
>JBOIFQ010000051.1:0-2997 GCA_050741655.1 Burkholderiales bacterium
CGGCTTCAACCGCGCGCAGGGCGCGGTGCTGGAAGCGGCGGTGCTGGTCAGCCGCCTGCATCTTCTGCCGCGGGAAAAAATCGAAGCGGAAGTGAAATACCTCGCCATCGCCATTGAAAAAACCGCCGGCCCCGCCGAGCGCGAAGCCTGGAGCTGGCTGATGGAAAAAATCGAAGCGCATCGCGCGCAGCACGCCGCATGACGCAACTCCTGGTGAGCGTGAAATCGCTGGAGGAAGCACGCCTGGCACTGGGGGCAGGCGCCGACATTCTGGATCTCAAGGATCCGGCGCAAGGCGCGCTCGGCGCATTGCCGCATGTTCTGGTGGCTGAAATCGTGACTTGGGTCAATCACCGCAAACCGGTTAGCGCCACCCTCGGCGATTTACCGATGGATCCCGAACTTCTGACGCAAGCCGTCAGGCCCATGGCGGCAACCGGCGTGGATTATGTAAAGGTGGGTTTCTTCGAAGCGTGCCGCGATTGTGCCACCGCGCTCGGCGCAATGAGCGGCGACGCGCGCCTGGTTGCGGTGCTGTTTGCCGACCGTGAACCTGATTTTGATCTGTTGCCGGTACTGGCGCGCGCGGGTTTTGCCGGTGTCATGCTCGACACCGCGGACAAACAAGGCGGTGGCCTGCGCACCCGACTCGGCCTTGCCGCGTTGCACGAATTCGTAACTCGCGCCCGGAAATTGAGGCTGCTCACCGGACTGGCCGGTTCACTCGCGCTCGAAGATATCTCCGAGCTTCTGCAATTGGAACCGGATTACCTCGGATTTCGCGGCGCTGTTTGCAAAAAAACCGGCCGTAATGGAGACATAGATAAAATAAAACTCGCCTTGGTGCGCCGCAACATTCCTGATTTGCCAACCGCTTCCTTGTTTCCAGCACTGGCTGTGGTATAAACGCTTTATTTTCTCCAAGAAACTTTCCGCGCTGGAAAAACAGTGAAATCCGAACTGCTGCCGGTCAACGAAATCGAGCGCCAGAAAGCGCTGGACGAATACGGCATTCTGGATACTCCGGACGAGCAAGCGCTGGACGACATCACGCGGCTGACGGCACAGGTTTGCGAGGTTCCCATCGCCCTCATCAGCCTGGTGGATCGCGAGCGGCAGTGGTTCAAATCCAAGCTGGGCCTGTCCAGCGTATGCCAGACGCCGCGCGAAGGAGGGTTCTGCGCACACGCCATACTGAATTACGAAGTCATGGAAATATCCGACGCCAGCCGGGATGAGCGTTTTCATGATCACCCCTTTGTCACCGGTGATCCGAAAATACGCTTTTACGCCGGCGCGCCACTGGTAACGCAAAATGGTTTCGCGCTGGGCACGCTGTGCGTGATTGATTCCAAACCACGCCAGCTCAGCGCCTGGCAGCGCGAGGTGCTGCAGGAACTGGCGCGCATCGTGATGGCGTTGTTCGAGACCCGCAGGCTGCAGCAGAAACTGCGTGACAGCGATAAAGAACGGCTGCGCATGATCACCGATAACATGCCGGCGCTGATTGCCTATATCGATACCGAGCAGCGCTACCGCTTCAACAACCAGACTTACCAGGAATGGTTCGGCAAGAATCCAGCCGAACTTTACGGCTGCACCACGCGCGAGATCATAGGCGAACTGGCCTACGAGCGGGTGCGGCCTTACATCGAGGCCGCGCTCGCCGGGAAGCGCACCAGCTTCGATCAATCCATGCCCAGAAAAGGCGGCGGCGTGCGCCACGTCATGGCCAATTACATTCCGCACCTTGATGAGAACCGCAAAGTGCTGGGAGCTTACATCCTTGCCCACGATATCAGCGCGCGCAAAATAGCGGAAGATGCGCTGGCGCGGGAAAGGGAGCTGGCGCAAGTCACGCTCGCTTCCATCGGCGATGGTGTCATCACCACCGATGATCTGGGATTGGTGACTTATCTTAATCGCGTGGCGGAGCAGCTCACCGGCTGGAGCAGCCCAGAAGCACAGGGTGTGCCGCTTGCCGACGTGCTGCATCTGGCGCATCGCATCACGCGCGAACCGCTGACATTGGAGCCCATACCGCAAATGCTGGCCGCGGGTCGGGTATGCGAGCACACCGGCGAAGCGCTGCTGCTGGCGCGCGGCGGCCAGGAGCATTTCATCGAGGAAGTGGTGTCCCCCATTCAAACCCCGCAGGGACACAGCCTGGGCGTGGTGCTGGTGCTGCGCGATGTGAGCCGGGCGCGCGAAATGGCGGAACGCCTGTCGTATCAGGCCAGCCACGATCCGCTTACCGATCTGGCCAACCGGCGCGAATTCGAGCGCTGCATCGAGGTGCTGCTGGAAAGCAGCCGCGCCACGCACAAACACCACGCGCTGCTGTACATGGATCTCGATCAGTTCAAAGTGGTAAACGACACCTGCGGCCACCTCGCGGGCGACGAATTACTGCGCCAGATCGCCAATGTGCTGCTGTCCAGGATGCGCAAATCGGATACGCTGGCGCGGCTTGGCGGCGATGAGTTCGGCGTGCTGCTGGAAGGCTGCACGCCGGAACAGGCGCAGCGCGTGGCGCAACAACTGGTGGAAACAGTGCGCGATTTCCGCTTCGTCTGGGAAGGCCGCCGCTTCACGGTGAGCGCCAGCATCGGGCTCGCCGCCATCACCGAGTACAGCGAAGATATGAAAAGCCTGCTCTCCGCCGCCGACTCCGCTTGCTTCATCGCCAAGGACCAGGGCCGCAACCGCGTGCAGGTATTCGCGTACCAGGATACCGAGGTGCGGCGCCGTCACGGCGAGATGGACTGGCTGGCGCGCATCAATCACGCTTTCGAGGAAGACCGCTTCTGCATGTATTTCCAGAAAATCGCGCCGGTCACGCGCGACCGGGCGGCGGGCGAACATTATGAATTCCTGCTGCGCTTGCGCGACGAAAAAGGCCTCATCGTGCCGCCGGCGGCATTCATACCGGCGGCGGAGCGCTACAATCTGATGCCGGTTTTCGACCGCTGGGTGGTGCACACGCTGTTCCAGAAC
>JBOIFQ010000052.1:0-2386 GCA_050741655.1 Burkholderiales bacterium
GCGGTGAGCTCGTTGGCGAGCACTTGATTGAGATATTTGATGACTTTCTTGTCGCCTTTCATGGTGCGCTCCGGGTGAAATGAATAACCCACCCATTATAGGCGAAAAACGCAACGCTGATTCGGGGAAAACCGGAAACTCAGGCGACGCGCAGATCCACCGCGCGCGGCATTTCACGCAGCGTTTCGTGCAGTACCTGCTGCGCCATGGGCGCGCACTTGCCGCATTCGGCGGCGACACCGAGACAGGCGCGCAATTGCTTGAGCGAACACTTGCCTTCGCATACCGCGTCGCGAATCTGACTTTCAGTCACCGCATTGCATACACAGACGTACATGGCGCTTTAGCTTGAAGTGATTCTAAGTATAAATTTAACTGCGAATGAGAATGATTGTCAATAGTAATTATAATTACTTGTTTTTATGCATAGTTTTCTTCAGCCACTGTATGCGCAAGAACATCCAGACACCGCTCAAGCCCAAGCCCATCACGCACAGGCCGATGAGGTCCATGAACAGCGGGCCGTAGCGCCCCAAAATTCTGCCGCTGTGAAAATCCTGCAGAATCTTTTGCAGCGGCAGACTCGGCGCGAGTACTGATGCAAATTCCTGTTGCTGCAGCGAAGTCAACGCCTGCGGCTGCGCCCAGCTTACGCCCTGCCCGTTTTCATTTCTCCATTGCAGCCAATCGGCGCTGGAATAAACACCGTTGTCCATCTTCAGCACGATGCGCTGATCGCTCACGCCTATGGCCTCGATCACGGCGCCGGGCAGCGACGCGCCGGAAATTTTTTCCACCAGCCGGCCGTCCGCGCGAAAAACATAAAGTGTGGAGGCGCCGGCGATGGTACAGGCTCCGCCAGCCTGCACCGCGCCGCGCGGCGGCGGCAGATCGTCGCCAAGAACGGTGTGCCCCAAAGTCCATTTGCCGTTGGCCCATACCACCTGGTGCTCGCCACAGGCATAAGCCTGGAGCGGTATTTCATTTTGCAATCCATACCAGCGTGCGAGCCACTGCGCCTTGATTTGCCCCCGGTCCAAACCCAGTGCTTCGCTGTGATTAAGCACAAAGCCGGTGATGACCAAAAACAGCAGAAACGTCACCGCGAACAAGCCCACACTCATGTGCCAACGCCGAATCAGGCGAATCTGATGCGTGGTCAGGCTCATTGGGATCGGCTAACGCGGTCGAAATATAATGCCGTGCGCGCCATGCGCTGCATCGCCTGCACCGAAAGCGTGGCGCCGGAAATGCCGTCAATATCGCGCCCCAGATAATTTTTTTCGTTCAATGCCGCTCCCTTGAACTGATTGAGAAACGCGGGAAAGCGCACTTCTCCGCCGCGGCTTTCGCGGTACACCAGCACGCGCGCCATTCCGATTTTTCCGTCCTGCACCACGAACGCCGCGGTGATCGGCTCTTCCTTGCCGATCTCTTCCAGTATCCACAAGGTTTTCGCGCCGTCGCTCCAATAGCGCTGGCGCAATTGCCGCGGCGGGTGGCCGAGAATATTGGTCACCTGCTCCTCCACGGCGTGCGTCAGCCACAGCACTTTTGGCGCCGGCGCACTGCCGAACACTTCGGCAATTAACTCATCCTGCGTCTGATACACGCGTTCCATGCTGAAGCTCGCGTCCGGCAGCAGCAAAACAATCAGCGCGAAAGCGGGCAGCCGGCGCATTTCTGCTTTTCATGGGCGAGACAGCGCTCGACGCTTTGCGCGAGGCAACTCGCGGAACGGCGGCACGCCACCACCGGCACGCCTTGCTCACGCGCCAGGCCGCGGAAGTTCTGCATCACATTGTGTCCCAGAAAATCGGTGAACAATATCAGAAGATCGGTGTTTCTGGGCAAGCCCGGTAGTTTACGCTGGTGCGCCATATTGCGGCCGTTCACGTGCTGCGTGATGCGGATGCCGAATTGCAGCAGCATGTCCGGAATATTGCCCAGCCGGTCGGCGCCCACCACCATTGCATTCATCGTTTCTCCTTTTTAATTAGAACTGGTAGCCCACGCCCAGACTCAGGCTGTCGCGCGTGTTGTCGGCGGTGAAGTTGCGGTAATCCACCTTGAACACCACTTGCGGATGTACGTTGAAATTCAAACCCACGGTGGTGACTTTTTCGTTGTTGCGCGGGTCCGCCGCGAATCCCGCAGCCACGCCCTGCTGGGTGTTGTAGCGCTCGTAGCGCACAAAAGGCGACAGCGCCATCTCTCCGTTTTGCCACACGCGGTAAGCGGCCTCGCCGTACCACCCGTAGAACGCACTAGGCGCGGTTTCGCCGGTGGCGTTGCTGATGGCGAGCGCATCGCCCAGCGTGCCGCGCGCGTACAAGCCTTGCAGATGTAGCCTACCCACGTTATATTGCGCATGCACATCCCACAG
>JBOIFQ010000053.1:0-2238 GCA_050741655.1 Burkholderiales bacterium
AGCGCTGGGACGAGCGCGGCGTGGGTAACGGCGTGGAAGACCTTGGATGCGCCCATAAGGCGTGCAAATATCACGCGCCTTGGGTGCGGATAACCAACGTGCCCGGCGCAAGTGCGCGTTGGCTTGGTTGCAAACTGTTCGGGTTAACTCAACGTTCGAGCAGGTTGAATTTTTCCTTGGTCTTCGCCCATTCGTCGGCATCGGCGGGGGCGTCTTTTTTCTCGATGATGGGTTTCCAGGTCTTGGACAGCTCGGCATTGATGGCGGTGAAATGTTTCTGGTTTTCCGGTACGTCGTCCTCGGCAAAAATCGCCTCCACCGGGCATTCGGCCACGCACAGGGTACAGTCTATGCACTCGTTGGGATCAATCACCAGGAAATTCGGCCCTTCACGGAAGCAATCCACCGGACACACGTCCACGCAATCGGTATATTTGCACTTGATGCAGGTTTCGGTTACAACATAAGTCATTACGGCAATCCTTTACGGCAAACAATCAAAGGTGTTATTTTAGCAGAAATCGGTACGCCAGCATGCCCCCGGCCATCAACCCCAGCCCCGCGCCGAGATTCAACCAGAACGGCCAGTGGCTTCGGGTCTGGAACAGGAAAGGCAAAAAAAACAACAACGAAGGCGGCACCAGGAAGAAAATGTCCCGCGCAAACTCCGCAACCTTTTGCGCATCGCGGGTGTCCCAGTACAACCAGGACATGGCCAGCATGGAAGTGAGCGGCATGGCAATCACGACCGCGCCGAGAAAAGTCGAGCGCTTGGCGATTTCCGCCGCCGCCAGCAACAACGCGACACTGAACAGGATTTTGACGATAAACATGGCAGCTTCCCAAACCGGTATTTTTTCGTTAGCATAATACCGTAAGCCTTATTTCACCACTCTTTCCCGCGGCTTTATTCCCTTTAAGACGAGGATGTCATGAGCAGTCATATATCTCACGTTACAGACGACAGTTTTGAAACCGAGGTGCTGCAAGCGCCGGTGCCGGTGCTGGTGGATTACTGGGCGGAATGGTGCGGCCCGTGCAAGATGATCGCGCCGATACTCGAAGAAGTGGCGCAGGAGTATAGCGGCAAGCTGAAAATCGCCAAGCTCAACATTGACGACAACCAGGACACGCCGCCAAAATACGGCATTCGCGGCATTCCTACCCTGATGCTGTTCAAGAACGGCAATATCGAAGCCACCAAAGTCGGCGCCTTGTCCAAATCCCAGCTGACCGCCTTTATTGACAGCAATATTTAAACCCGTTACTCTTGCCCCTGAACACCTGCTTGAAGTCCATTCCGAACCATACCGCTTCAAGCCGGGTCCGGGCGCGAAACCCCTTCTGGTCTTAATCATTAACTTCCTGTTTCTGGTTGCAACCCTCATCGAGTCTTCTTCACCATGCATTTATCCGACCTGAAAAACCACCATGTCACGGAACTCGTGGACATGGCCATTACCAATGAAATAGACGGCGCCAACCGCCTGCGCAAGCAGGAGCTGATTTTCGCGCTGCTGAAAAACCAGGCGCGCAAAGGCGAGAGCATTTTCGGCGAAGGCACGCTGGAAGTGCTGCCCGACGGCTTCGGCTTCCTGCGCTCGCCCGATACCTCGTACCTCGCCGGGCCCGACGATATTTATGTCAGCCCCAGCCAAATCCGGCGCTTCAACCTGCATACCGGAGATTCCATCGAAGGCGAAATCCGCACCCCCAAGGACGGCGAGCGCTATTTCGCGCTGGTGAAGGTGGACAAGGTCAACGCCGAACCGCCGGAAAACTCCAAGCACAAGATTCTGTTTGAAAACCTGACGCCGCTGTTCCCCACCGAACATTTCATCCTGGAGCGCGACATCAAGGCCGAGGAAAACATCACCGGGCGGGTCATCGACATAATTGCGCCGATCGGCAAGGGCCAGCGCGGACTTCTCGTCTCCAGCCCGAAATCGGGCAAGACCGTGATGCTGCAGCATGTCGCGCACTCCATTGCCGCCAATTACCCTGACGTGATTCTCATCGTCCTGCTGATAGACGAGCGGCCGGAGGAAGTGACGGAAATGCAAAGATCGGTCAAAGGCGAAGTGGTGTCCTCCACTTTTGATGAGCCGGCCACGCGCCACGTGCAGGTCGCGGAAATGGTGCTGGAAAAAGCCAAGCGTTTAATCGAACACAAAAAACACGTGGTGATCCTGCTCGACTCGATCACCCGCCTCGCGCGCGCATACAACACCGTGGTGC
>JBOIFQ010000054.1:0-11125 GCA_050741655.1 Burkholderiales bacterium
AGGCATTCTTGCGCTCGCCGCTGGAATTCTCGCGCGTCACCTCCGGCTTCAGCACTTCACGCTTCCATCCGTTGCTGAAAGAATGGCGCGCGCACAAAGGCATAGATTATGCCGCCCCCCTGGGCACCAAAATCAGGGCCACCGCCGGCGGCACGCTGGTTTTCGCCGGCACACAGGGCGGCTATGGCAACATGGTAGTGCTACGCCATCAGAGTGCGTACAGCACGGTGTACGGCCATCTTTCGGCTTTCGCCAAGGGACTGCATCGCGGGCAAAAAATCAGCCAGGGTGACGTCATCGGCTACGTCGGCATGACCGGTCTCGCCACCGGGCCGCATGTGCATTACGAATTCCGCATCAATGGCGTGCAGCACAACCCTGTGCGCGTGGCGGTTCCCGAAGGGCCGGCGATCACGGCCGCGCTCAAGCCGGCGTTTAACAACGCGGTGGCTCCTTTGCAATTCCAGCTTGACCTGGCGCGCGGCAACAATTTTGCCAAGCTGGATTGAGTTTTTGTTTCTCCCTTGAGCGCATCGCAATTCTATGTGGGGCTGATGTCCGGCACCAGCTTGGACGGAATCGATGCCGTGCTGGCCGATTTCAGCGTCACTCCCTGGCAACTCAAGGCGCATATCTATCGTCCATATCCTGAAATCCTGCGCAGACAGTTGTTGTCGTTGCACCAGCTGCAACCCAATGAATTGCACGAGTCCATGCTCGCCGCCAACGAATTGACGCGCCACTATGCAGCGGCGGTAGATGAATTGCTGGCCCAAGCGGGAAACCGCGCGCAAGATGCCGCCGCCATCGGCTGTCACGGCCAGACCGTGCGCCACGAACCGCGGCAGGGTTATACCTTGCAGCTTTGCAACGGCGCCTTGCTGGCCGAACTCACCGGAATCACCGTGGTATGCGATTTCCGCAGCCGCGATATCGCTGCCAGCGGCCACGGCGCACCGCTGGTGCCGGCATTTCACGAAGCGCTGTTTCCGCATCCCGATATTCATCGAGTGATAGTGAACATAGGCGGCATTGCCAATCTCACCAACCTGCCGCCCAGGAACCCCGCCTCCGGTTTCGACTGCGGTCCGGGCAATATCCTGCTCGATGCCTGGTGCCAGAAACACACTGGAAAACGTTACGACGCCGATGGAACTTGGGCCACGGGGGGGGAAGTTATTCCGAAGTTATTGCAGCGCCTGTTGACTCAGCCGTTTTTCGCACAGCACCCGCCCAAGAGCGCGGGGCGTGAGCAATTCAATCTGGAACGGCTGATCGGATTATTGTCGGGGAAGGAGGCGGCGCAAGATGTGCAGGCAACATTGCTGGCGTTTACCGTGCAAGGCATCGCGCAGGCGATTCAAAAATATTGCGCGGGCGCGCAGGAAATTTATTTTTGCGGCGGCGGCGCGCGCAACCCGATGCTGATGGAAAAGCTGCGTGCGGCTTTGCCACAAGCCAGAACCGCTGCCACTGACGTACTGGGAATCGACGCGCAAACGCTGGAGGCTTATGCCTTTGCCTGGCTTGCCCGGCAAGCTTTGCTGGGCAAGCCAGGAAATCTGCCGCAGGCCACGGGTGCACAAGGCGCACGCGTGCTCGGTGCAATTTACCAAAAATAAACGGGGACACAGCCCCGTCAGATCAAGATCTTAAACTTAAGCGGAAAAAGACGAACCGCACCCGCAGGTGGAAGTAGCGTTCGGATTCTTGATGACGAATTGCGCGCCTTCCATGTTTTCCTGATAATCTATTTCGGCGCCCGCCAGGTACTGGTAGCTCATCGGGTCTATCAGCAGCGTCACGCCGTCTTTTTGCATCGCGGTATCGTCTTCGTTCACGACTTCATCAAACGTGAAGCCATACTGGAAGCCCGAGCAGCCGCCACCGGTGACAAACACGCGCAGCTTGAGATCGGGATTACCCTCCTCTTCCAAAAGCTGCTTCACTTTGCTTGCCGCACTGTCGGTAAAAACCAACGGGGCGGGCATTTCGGTCATGGTATTCATTTCACGCTCCTAGTTCGCGTTCTGACAATGATTATCGGATACCGTTCCATTTCGGTCAATCGGCCGTCGCGGGCTTGAATACCAGTACTTTGTCGGCGTTCTCGCTATCCTGAAACACCAGCCGTCCCTGCACCACCGCGCCCAACTGGATTTCCAGTATTTTGTAATACACGTCACCGGTAACGTTGCATTTCGACTGTAACTCGCAGTATTCGCCGGCATGCACCGGACCGATCACGCTGCCGTTGATGACCACGTGGGAGACGCGAATCTCGCCTTCGATGCGCGCTTGCTCGCTCAACACCAGGGTGCTGGGCGTATCACCATTGGCCGCCACGTTGCCGCGCACATGCCCGTCCACGCGCAGGCCACCGCTGAAATTCACATTGCCTTCGATACTAGTGCCGGCACCGATCAAGCAGTCTATACGGTTTTGCGGTTTACTCGGTCTCTTGCCAAACACTATGCGTATCCTCCGTTCAAGACAGATCGAGGGTCTGTATCAGCTTCACTTCGGGGGCACCGTTTTCGAACACCCGTACTTGCACGCTTTTCGCCACCGCCCCGGGCCCTACCCGGAAACTGCCTTCGACCCGCTGATAATACTTGAAACTCACATTATACTCCGGAAGCCGGGTTTCGTTTTCATCCGGTATGGTAAGGACGCTTCTTTTGCCGTTTTGCTGCACGTCCACGATGAATTGCAGCCGCCCCTGAAACTCCTTCTGCCGCGGCCCCATTTGCAACAAAAGCAGGCGATAGCGGTATTCGCCGGGCAGAGCATCGCGCGCGACGTTGAAGCGGTAAATGCTCACATCTTGCCTGCTGCCCGCAGACAGCAGGCTCTGAAAGAACGCCAGATCTTCCTTAAGACGGTTGTTATCGTCGCTTAAGACTTTCACTTGCTTGGCAAGATCGCCATAAGTTGAGCGCTCTATTTGAAGTTGGCGTTCACTAGCGGCAATTTGTTCACGGATAATGGCATTATCAGTTTGTAACTTGGCAATCAAAGCGGCCTGCCGCGCCAAATCGTCTCCCGCTCTGCTGCTGTCAAAGCCGGCGAATTTGCGCCCGTTGTCATACATCCACCAAGCCAGCGTAACCATCAGAGCCGCCAGTAAAATTAATATCAGCCAGCGCCAGTACCAGGAAACATGAGTGCGCACTGCCACCCGCTGAGTTGAAATTCCGAATTTTCTTTTCAGCGCCTTGAGCATCGTCAGGGCAGCAGCGCGGCGTGATGCAGGCCGGCCGATTCGGGGAGTTCAAACATGATATTCATGTTCTGCACCGCTTGTCCCGCCGCACCTTTCACCAGATTGTCTATCACCGACAGGATGACCACGGTATCGCCGCCTTGCGGGCGATGCACCGCGATGCGGCACAAATTTGCGCCGCGCACCGAACGTGTATCGGGATGGCTGCCCGCCGGCAGCACGTCCACGTATTCCTCCGCGGCATAACGTTTTTCGTACAGCGTCTGTACCTCGGCTTCGCGCGTGAGCCGCGCATACAGCGTAGCGTGAATGCCGCGTATCATCGGCGTCAAGTGCGGTACGAAAGTCAGCCCTACCGGCTTGCCGGCCGCTGCGGCGAGCCCCTGAATGATCTCAGGCAGGTGGCGATGTCCCGCTACGCCGTAAGCCTTGAAATTGTCGGATGCCTCGCTAAACAAGGTGTGTACCTCCGCTTTACGCCCGGCGCCGGAAACGCCGGACTTGGCATCGGCAATCAAATGCCCGGTCTCCACCACGCCGGTTTCGATCAACGGCAGCAAACCCAGTTGCACCGCGGTGGGATAACAACCGGGATTGGCTACCAGACGCGCCTGCCGGATTTGGTCGCGATTGACTTCCGGCAAACCGTACACCGCTTCCGCCAGCAGTTCGGGACAGGCATGCGGCATGCCGTACCATTTTTCCCACAGGGCAACGTCTTTAAGACGAAAATCGGCGGCGAGATCTATCACCCGCACACCGGCATCCAACAGCGCTCTCGCCTGCTGCATGGCGATACCGTTGGGCGTAGCGAAAAACACCACATCGCAGGAATCAAGTTCAGTTTTGGCGGGATCGGAAAATTCAAGGTCAACGATTCCACGCAGGCTGGGAAACAAATCGCTCACCTTGAGCCCCGCTTCGCTGCGCGATGTAATCATGCTCACACTCACTTTTGGGTGATGCGCAAGCAGGCGCAGCAGTTCCACGCCGGTGTATCCGGTGCCGCCGACAATTCCGACTTTTAGCATAAATTCCCTGTGCGTTTCACGCTCAACATGCTGATAGTAATGAGACCAGACTGATTAGGCAATAAAAAAGCCGCCTGCAAGGCGGCTTTTTCTCTATGAAAATAAGCAATCAGCGCTTGGAGAACTGCTTGCGCCGCCGCGCTTTGTGCAGGCCCACTTTCTTGCGCTCCACCTCGCGCGCATCGCGTGTCACCAAACCCGCTTTGCTTAGAACCGGTTTGAGCGCGGGGTCGTATTCGATCAACGCGCGCGTGATGCCATGGCGCACCGCGCCGGCCTGGCCGGATTCGCCGCCGCCATACACGTTGATCATGATGTCGAAACTCGACAGATGATTGGTAAGGGTGAGCGGCTGGCGTACCACCATGCGCCCGGTCTCGCGCGAAAAAAAATCATCCACCGGCTTGCCGTTCACGGTAATCTCGCCCTTGCCCGGTTTCAGAAACACGCGCGCCACCGCGCTTTTACGCCGGCCGGTGCCGTAATTATGTTCTCCGATCATGTGTCTTCCTTAAATTTCCAGCTTCTGGGGTTGCTGGGCGGTATGCGGATGCTCGCCGCCTTTGTAAACTTTCAGTTTTTTCAGCATGGCGTACCCGAGAGGACCTTTGGGCAGCATGCCCTTCACCGCTTTTTCCAGAACCCGGCGCGGAAAACGCGCCTGCATTTTAGCAAAATTGGTGCTGTATACCCCGCCCGGATAGCCGCTGTGGCGATGATATATCTTGGCTTCGGTCTTGTTGCCGGTGACGCGCAGTTTTTCGGCGTTGATTACCACGATAAAATCGCCGGTATCCACGTGCGGGGTGAACTCCGGCTTGTGTTTGCCGCGCAAACGGCGCGCGATTTCACTCGCCAAGCGCCCCAGCACCTTGCCGTCGGCATCCACTACGTACCACCCGCGCTTCACTTGATGCGCTTTGGCTGAAAATGTTTTCATGGTTTTTTCACTGCCCATTCATTAAGGCGGCAAAGGTTAAACGCTAAAGAAGGCCGCGAATTTTATGCTAGATTCACTACCACTGTCAAACCGCTCTGCCGTTGGGTGGGGGAAATTCGCTCAGCAAAGCGGAGTGGAACGGGGTCATTCTTGCACAACGCGTTTGAAACGCTTTTTTGCACCGCACCAACAGCTATGCCAGCCTGGTTTTTTTGCAACCAAAAAAATCTAAACTGTAGAGCAAAAAAAAAGCGCAACCTATAGAAGTTGCGCTGAATTCCGCCCAAGAAGGAGGAAGGAGGAGGAGACAACACGTAAACGCTAAAGACTAGCGTCATACGCATTAATATTATGCGCTTTTCTGTTGTTTTTGCAAGTTTTTTGTGCACTACAATATAAAATCGCTGTATTGAAATATTAAACACTTATAATCATATAGTTATATCATAAATGGCTAACTCCTGTACTCAGCTCTTAAGCGCTTTTCTGCTTCCGCCACTGAATTTTCTGTTGCTGGGCGGCATCGGGCTTTTTTCCCTGAAATCCCGTCCCATTCTAGGCAAGGCGTTAATCCTGTTTGCTTTTGCTCTGCTTTATTTTTGTTCCACGTCTTTTTTCACTTTACCTCTGCTGAAACTCATCGAAGTAGCGCCCCTGCGCCAACACGATACGAGCGCGCAGGCGATAGTGGTGCTGGGCGCGGGGACTTCTTTGCAAGCACCGGATTATGGCGGCGATACCGTGAACCGCCTGGGACTGGAGCGCCTGCGCTATGCGGCAAAACTTTACCGCGCCACGCAAAAACCGATTCTGGTTGCGGGCGGCAGTCCGCAGGGCAGCGCGCTTTCGGAAGCGGCGCAAATGAAAGGGGTACTGACCGATGAATTCAGAGTGCCGGTGCAATGGGAAGAAACCGCGTCCCGCACCACTTATGAAAACGCGCTGCGCGTCCGCGAAATTCTCAAAGCGGCCGGAATCAACCGCATTTATCTGGTGACGCACGCCTGGCATATGCGCCGCGCCGTGCTGGCTTTTGAAAGCGCGGATTTCAGCGTGATTCCCGCGCCCACCGGTTTTGCCGGCCCGGTTTACGCTGCGGTGTATCTGCCCACGCCCCAGGGTTTGACCATGAGTTACCTGTTCATGCATGAGGCGTTAGGCTGGCTGTGGTACCAAATCCAGCTGCGAATTTGAGATAATCGCAAACCGGCAATTGAAAGGAAGCAGATGAAAGCGCGCATTAAATGGGTGGAGCAAGTGAGTTTCCTCGGTGAATCGGAAAGCGGGCATACGATTCTGATGGACGGCGCGCCGGAAGGCGGCGGGCGCAATCTGGGGCCGCGCCCGATGGAAACCGTGCTCATCGGCACCGGCGCCTGCGGCGCCTACGACGTAGTGGTGATCCTCAAGAAAAGCGGCGAAACCGTGACCGACTGCGTAATCGAAATCGAGTCCGAGCGTGCGCCGCAAGACCCGAAAGTCTTCACCCGCATTCATTTTCATTACATAGTCACTGGCAAGAAGCTGAACCCGAAACGGGTGGAGCAGGCGATTAACCTGTCGACGCAAAAATACTGTTCGGCTTCAATCATGCTGGGAAAAACCGCGAACATCACCCACGATTTTGAAATCGTGGAGACAGGCTGAGTCTGTCCTGGCGGCTTGCGCGACGCGCGGCCGGACATTATGCTGTGAAATAAAAATGCCCCAATAGCGGCTTTTGCCAATTTCTTCCCACTCCGATTCTCACAAAACAGCAGGCCATGTGGGCATTCAAAAACTAGGGCGCTACGAGATTATGTCGGAACTGGGGCGCGGCACCATGGGTATCGTTTACAAGGCGCTTGACCCCGTAATCGAGCGTACGGTAGCGATCAAGGCCATCAATCTTGATCTGCCAAAAGACGAATTCGAAAATTTCGAAGAACGTTTTTATCGCGAAGCCAAGTCCGCCGGCCGTCTCAACCATCCCAATATCGTTACCATTTATGATGCCGGCAAAGTCGGCAACACCGCGTATATCGCGATGGAATTCCTCGAGGGGCGCTCGCTGCGTGAAATCCTCGACTCCGGCGCCGACTTGCCTGTCGAGCGCATCGGCGAGATTGCGGCGCAGATTGCGGACGGACTGGCCTACGCGCAACAGTATGGAATCGTGCACCGTGACATCAAGCCCGCCAATATCATGTTCACCAACGCCGGCCAGGCAAAAATCACCGATTTCGGCATTGCCTATTTGCCGGCCGGTTCCAAGACCGAGGCGGGGACAATACTCGGCTCGCCCAAGTACATGTCCCCGGAGCAGATCGTGGGCAAGCCGGTTGACGGCCGCTCCGATATTTTTTCCCTGGGTGTGATGCTGTATGAAATGGTGACAGGGAAAAAACCGTTCGACGGAGAAAGCATCAGCACCATCATGTACCGCATCCTCAACGAAATGCCGCCGGATATAAGAGAAATCAACCCGCAGATCCCGGCGGCGTTCGACAGCATGATTTACAAGGCGCTGGCCAAGCTTCCGGAAAATCGCTATCAGAACGCCAGCGAATTTGCACACGACCTCAGAAATTACCAGATGCTGCCGCCGCCCGTTCCGGTGCAACTCGCGATGCTGCGGCAGGCTCCCGGGGAAACCCTGGAACGCAGAGCGGAGCGCCGAACCGGATCGGTTGAAAACACGCTTGAATTACCGGGTGCGGGGAAATCCGCCGCGGCGCCCGCGGCCAGCGCCGATCTATCCGGCCGCGCGTATCGCATCATTGAATTACCCGGCGCGCCGGCGTGGGAAAATCCGCCCGCGGTTGCGGCAGCGCCGAAACCGCGTTTTAGCCGCAAAATTTTCTGGGGTATGACCGGCTTGCTCGCGGCAATAGCGGCGGCGATGTTGTTTGACCAGCCGGAACCCACGCGCGAGAAAGACACCGCGGTCCGGGCGGATGCGCCCGCGCCGGACAAACGCGAAGCACAGGAAAATAGCGCTAGCGCCGACGCCCAGTCCGGCATAAAAACCCCGAGCGCGGGGCAAAGCGACAAAAAAATCCGGGCAAATAAGGTAGGCTACCTGAAGTTTAGTATTTCACCGGGAGGTGAAGTTTATGTGGACGGCAACAAAGTGGGCGTGTCGCCACCGCTCAAAAGATTGGCGCTGGCACCCGGCAAGCACCAGATTACAGTGAAAAGCAGGACTCCTCCCTATCACACCTATGTTTATAAAGTTGAGATTACCGCCAATCAGTCCACTCTGGTCAAGGCGGAGTTTTAGCCGCCACTACGGACAGGATCATCGCCGTGTTATCGAACCTCGTAAGTTCGCCTTTTTTTCTCGCCGCTACGGCGTGCGGAATACTCGGTTTAATCCTGATATTCGCCGCTATCGCCGCGCTGCTGCGATTGCGGCCGCTGCGTTTCGTGTTGCGCACGTTGCTCGGCCTGCTGTTGCTCGCGCTGGGGACACTGGCGGCAACCGTTGCCATCGGCATCCAGGGTTATCAAGCGCTCACGCGCGAAGAAGTGGCCGCGCGCATTTCAGTCCAGCCGGCGGGGGCGCAAAAACTGGAAGCTATCATCCGTTTTCCCGACGGCCGGGAAAACAAATTCACGCTGGCGGGAGACGAGATTTATTTTGACGCGCACATCCTCAAATGGAAACCGCTGGTGAATGTGCTGGGACTGCACACCGCCTACGAGCTCGACCGTGTGTCAGGACGCTATCGCGCGATTGAACAAGAGCGCTCCGCGCAACGCACGATTCATCAACTCGGCCGGGAAAAGCCGCTAGATTTTTTTGATTTACGCCAGCGCTATGCGTTTCTCGCGCCGCTTTTGGATGCGGAATACGGCTCGGCAACGTTTGTGCCGGTAAACCAACCCGCCGAGTTTGAGCTGCGCGTTTCCACCAGCGGCCTGCTGATCCGCGAAACCAGCGCGAAATAATCGGTTCAGACCCAGAATGCGGTTTGAGTCATCACTCTGGAAGCAAATTGCATCGCCTGCCTCACCGGCGGCGGCAATTCGGCGGCGCCTTGAGCGGCCGCGGTGGTGGCGTGCTGCGCTTCATCGTTTTTCATTTGCTCGAGTATCGCACGGCTTTTTTCGTCTTGTTGCGGCAGGCGCTGCAAATGACCCTGCAGATGACGCTCGACCTGGCGCTCGGTCTCGGCGAGGAAACCCAGATTCCATTTATCGCCGAGCAGTCCTGCCACGGCGCCGATGGCAAACGAGCCGCCGTACCAGAGCGGATTGAGCAGGCTTTTGCGCCCGCCCAACTCCTGAATTCTCGTCTCGGTCCACGCCAGATGTTCGGTTTCTTCCCGTGCCGCCTGTTGCAGCGCCTGCTGCACCGAACGATCGCGCGCGGTGAGCGCCTGGCCTTGGTACAGCGCCTGCGCGCAGATTTCGCCGCTGTGGTTGACGCGCATCAGCGCTGACGCCAGCCGCGCTTCGCTTTCGCTCAATTCCGCCTGCGGCAGATTTTCACCTGGGATGGCGCGCACGCTTTTCGCCGGCAGCGCCAGGGCGCGCAGGGCTTGGTCGAACTGCACAATCAAATCATCCAGCGTCATCATCAAACCCCATTTGCCGCGCCAGCAGGGTCACCGGATGCGCGATTTTAACCGCCAATCCGGCTGCGCGAATTCCCGCGGCAAGATGCAGGGCGCAACCGATGTTGGAAGTCGCCAGCCAGCTCGCGCCGCTTGTGCGCAGCGCGGCGATTTTATCGGCGCGAAGTTTTTGCGCCATTTGCGGCTGCGAAAGAAAATACGTGCCCGCGGCGCCACAGCACTGATCGTTTCCCGCCAGCGCGATGATCTGCGCTCGCGGAATAAGTTTGAGCAAATCATAAGGTGATTTTTCACCATGCAACACATTGCGCAATGTGCAGGGATCATGCACCGCGATTTTTGCGTCAAGTTGCAATATGTTTATTTTATTTATATTTTTATCTTGCTCTAGAAAGCCGCTCAAGTCTCTTACCTTGCCTGCAAGTACGCGCGCTTCATCTCCCAGCAAGAGTTTGTATTCCGCGAGCGTGGCGCCGCAACCCGATGCCGTGCTGATAATCGCGGCGAGATTCGGCGCGGAAAAAACACGCAGGTTTTCCCGCGCGAGGTTTTTTGCTTTTTCCAGATCGCCAGAATGCTGATGAAGCGCGCCGCAGCAGGTTTGTCCGCGCGGCACATGCACGCTGTAACCCAGGTGATTCAGCACAAAAATCGCGGCATACAATGTACTGGCGTCGGTCACGCGCGCGACACAGCCGAGAAACAGCGCGACCTCGCCGCGCACTTCGCCGTGCGCCGGATAAATTTCTTTCCAGCCCGTGTTTTGCGCCAGCAGCGGCAGGTGCTGCTCGATCGCATGCAGGCCCAGCGCGCGCAATATGCCAGAACCGCGCAGGAGATTTTGCAAGCCGCTGCGCCGGTAAAAACGCAGCAGCGGCACCAGCGGTTGCAGGCGCCAGGGCTTGGCGATGAATTCGCGCAAGGCAAAGTCACGCAGCCATGTTCCGTTGCGCGGACGTGCCGCCTCGATAAAAACGCGCGTGCCGTCCACCAGCTCGCCATACGCCACGCTGTTGGGACAAACGTTTTCGCAGGCGCGGCAAGTGAGGCATAGATCAATATGCTCGATGAAGCGCGCATTGAGCGGAATGCGCTGTTCCAGCACGCCTTTCATGAGCTGAATGCGTCCGCGCGGCGAATCGGCTTCGGACTCGGTCTTGCGGTAAGTCGGGCAGTGCGGCAGGCACAGGCCGCAGGCGACGCAGCGCTCGGCCAGGTTCACCAATTCCTGTTTGGGCAGATCATCGGGTTTCATAATAAAGGAACCTCTGATTAAGTCCTCCGCGAATTGCGTTGCTGGCAAAATGCGGATGGATGCAAGGCGCGCGACGAAGGTCGTAGCTTGGACTACGAAGCCGAGGAGCGC
>JBOIFQ010000055.1:0-1596 GCA_050741655.1 Burkholderiales bacterium
GGGTTATAGGTCCAGGCCTGGCGCGGCTGCTTCACCTGATCCGCGAATTCGTGCACCAGCAGGACGTTGCCCGCCAGCCGCGCCGGGCCGGTCACGTTTTGCAGAAAGTTGAAGAGCTTGTTGTCCACTCTCTGGCTGTCCGGTTTGCTCAGGTTGCCATACTCAAAATCGTACTCGTAATCGAAGCGCACCAGGGTGTAAGCGCCTTCGCGCGTGACCGGCGCCTGCGCCCATGAAGTGGCATAAGTATCGCCGCGGTAGCGCGTCAAATGATTCCAGATCGCTTCCAACCCGTTTTGCGGAATCGGGAACGGGATGCCGCCCTTGGTGCCAGCCACGCCGTTATCGCCGGCCGCGAGCTTGGCCCTGGTGGCGTTGGTGATGGTTTCGTCATAATGCACCTGGGGAAATGCCGCGCTGCGATGCGTGGGATACACCACCATTTTCCAATCCGGATATTTCTGCAGCATCGCCATTTGGCCGGGAGAGAGATTGGCTTTGTACTGCTCCATGTTTTTCGAATCTATGGTGAACAGCGGTTTGTCGCCGGCATAAGGATCGGGATAATGGCCGCCTTCCACATAACCCGCCAGCGGCTTGGCGAGCCCGCCATCCCAGGCGGGGATGGTGCCAGCGGCATTGCCGGCTTTTTCGGCTCCCATGGGGGTCAGCGTCGTTCCGAGTTTCGCCGCTTCCGCTGCGGATACGGCAGCCCGGGCCGGCACGGCGGCGAAGACCAGCGCCGCGCCAATGATAGTGAATGATTTTATGAACATTTTTAAATCTCCTTTACGAATTCGGCGTGGTTCCGGATTCAGAACGAATAACTGAAATTGATCGAAGCGAAGTCGCGGTCCTTGACTGGGTTGGCGCCGGTGGCAAAGCTCGCGCTTTGACCCGCGGGTACGCCCGCGACATCGGTTCCGGAAAAAGTCCTGCCGCCGAAGAAGTTGGTATAGGACAGATCGACCTGAAAGCTTTCGCGCAGGTTGTAGTTGAGACCGGCTGTGAAGGTCTTGGTGCCTTGATTAAAAGTCGGGCTCACGCCGCGCACGTCATGCGCGAACGCCAGCCGCGGTGAAAGCGTGGCCGCGCCTATCGCATTATTGTAATCCAGGCGCGCCACCAGACGATAGCCCCATGAATCCCTGGTAACGAATCCATCGCGCTGAAATGACCCTCCCGCCGCATTGAAGGAACCCACTGACGGAAGCGAAGTGCCCGGGCCATTGAAGTTGATACCATCGGGAAGTTTCAAATAAGTATATCCCGCCTCGCCCACCACCACGAATTGACTGGCCTTGAAAGTCGGACCGAACGCCTTGGTGGCGGTAGCCTGTATCTGGTGCATGTTCACGCTGCGAAAACCCGAAAGCTCCGTGCCCGGGGCAGGAGTGCCTGTCGGGCCGGTAAGAATACTCTGCAAGCGCAAGGCGGAAAGCAAGAGGTCAATGTTGCCCACTTGCAGCGGCTGATTGGGACGGAAGGAATATTCGCCCTGCAACGCCACCCCTCCGGGCAGCAGGGTACTGGCGCTCAAACCATAAAGTTTGATGTTTGCCGGAAACTCGGCGAAATATCTCGCCCCCGCTGCAC
>JBOIFQ010000056.1:0-2775 GCA_050741655.1 Burkholderiales bacterium
CTGGAGACCCATACTCAGCTCTCGACTCAAGCGAAAATTTTTTCGGGCGCTTCCACCGCCTTCGGCGCCGCGCCCAACGTACAGGCGTGCGCGGTGGACATCGCGCTGCCCGGCGTGCTGCCGGTGTTGAATCAGGCGGCGGTGGAAAAAGCTATCCGCTTCGGATTGGCAGTGGGCGCGGCCATCAACCGCCGCTCGATATTCGCGCGCAAGAATTATTTTTATCCGGATCTGCCCAAAGGCTATCAAATCAGCCAGTACGAAATTCCCATCGTGCAGGGCGGTGAACTGCGGATCGTGACGGAGGGCGCCGAAAAAACCGTGCGCCTGACGCGCGCGCATCTGGAAGAAGACGCGGGGAAATCCTTGCACGAGGATTTTTCCGGCACGAGCGGGATTGACTTGAACCGCGCCGGGACACCGCTTTTGGAAATTGTTTCCGAGCCCGATATGCGTTCTGCGGAAGAAGCCGTGGCTTACGCCAAGACCTTGCATACTTTGGTGCGCTGGATTGATATTTGTGACGGCAACATGCAGGAAGGCTCGTTTCGCTGCGACGCCAATGTTTCGGTACGCCGCGCGGGCTCGGATAAACTTGGCACGCGCTGCGAAATCAAGAACCTTAATTCCTTCCGTTTCATGGAGCAGGCGATAAAGTTCGAGGCGGCGCGGCAGATCGAAATTCTGCAAGACGGCGGGCACATCGTGCAGGAAACGCGGCTTTACGATCCGGAGCGGAATGAAACCCGTTCTATGCGCTCGAAAGAAGATGCGCACGATTACCGTTATTTCCCCGACCCCGATTTGTTGCCGCTGGAAGTGTCTGAAGCGTGGATTGACGAGGTCAGGCGCGCGCTGCCGGAGTTGCCGCAAGTAAAACGCGAAAGATATGAAAGGGAATTGTTGCTATTTCCACAGGATGCTCTAGCCCTAACTAGTTCACGCGAGACGTCGCTTTACTTTGAAGCGGTATTAGCAGAGCTTAGAAAGATGCCGGGGATACCCTATGGAGTGCAATCACCTGACGTCGCAAATGCCAAGAGTGTTGCCAACTGGGTAATTAATGAGTTGGGCTCACTGTTGAATCGTGACGGAATCCCCATTGCACAAAGCCCTATATCACCGTCTCAGCTAGCCAGGGTGCTCGCACGAATTTTCGACAAAACCATCTCTGGCAAAATCGCCAAGGATGTATTCGACGCGATGTGGCGCGGCGAAGGCGATGCCGATGAGATTATCGCGGCCAAGGGCTTGCAACAGATTTCAGATTCCGGCGCGCTGGAAAAAATCGTGGATGAGATCATCGCCGCGCATGCCGCGCAAGTTGCCGAATTCCGCGCCGGCAGGGAAAAAGCGTTCAACTTTCTGGTGGGTCAGGCGATGAAAGCGAGCAAGGGCAAGGCCAACCCGGCGCAGTTGAATGAAATCCTCAAACGCAAACTCGCCGGCTGATTATTTGCCCGCGGCGGGAGCGTCCTGGGTCAGCTCGATATAGCGTTTCTTGTCCTGATCGAAGTGCGCACGGATGGTACCCGCTTCCTTGCGCTTTTGCGCGATGGCGTTTTCCAGGTCCAGCTCGTTTTGTTGGATTGCCGCGATATCCGCTTGCAGTTGCTCCGGCACCGACTGTTCGAGGCGGGTATAGCTTTCGGCCAGCTTGCGGCTGGCGTCCAGATCGGTCTGCACATTTTTCAGACGCGCCTGGGTATTCCTGATCACCAGATTGACCTGCTGCAGATTGCGCTCGCGCGCCAGATCAATTTCCTCAACATTGGCATAGCTGCTAACGAGCAGGTTATCCCGGCGCCGGGCTTCCGCTTCCTGTTTCTTGCGCGCCAGCTCTTCTTCCCGCGCTTTGCGCTGCTCGGGCGTCGCGGCGCCCTCATTTTTTTTGAGGGTCACGCCGCGGCTGTTTATTTCCGTGTTGGCGCGATCCTGATATTCAGCAGGAATGCTATCGCCATAATGCGTGACGCCGTCGTCGTCCACCCATTTATAGGTTCTGGCGTCAACCGCTTCGTTTCCGATGAAGCAGAGCAGGAAGCAGATGATGTGCAGAAGGTTAGGCCGCATCGGTATTGACACCATAAAGTTGGCGGTATTTCTTAACCTCTAGCAAATTATGCGCCAATTCCCGCCGGTTTTGTAAATACCCCAGCACGTCGTCCAGGGTGGCGATGCTGATGACCGCAAGCCCATATTTTTTTCGCACTTCCTGCGTGGCCGAAAGCGCCCCGCTGCCACGCTCCATGCGGTCGAGAGCAATGGCCACGCCGCACGCTGTGGCACCGCCGGCGCGTATGTGCTCTACAGATTCGCGTACCGAAGTGCCGGCGGAAATCACATCGTCCACAATTAAAACCTTTCCTTCAAGAGCAGCGCCGATGTGCGCGCCGCCCTCGCCGTGATCCTTGGTTTCCTTGCGGTTGAAGCTGAACGGCACATTCTGCCCATTTTGCGCCAGCGCGATGGCGATGCTTGCCACCAGTGGAATCCCTTTGTAAGCCGGCCCGAACAACATATCGAATGGCAGTTTAGCGTGGCGCAGGGCTTTGGCGTAGAATTGCGCAAGCTCAAGCAGGGACGCGCCGTCGTGAAACCGGCCGGCATTGAAAAAATAAGGAGAAAGACGGCCGGCCTTGGTCCTGAATTCACCGAAGCGAATGGCTTCGCGTTCGACCGCGAATTTTATGAATTCCTGTCCCAGATCCGACAAATTAATCCGCCTTCATGAGATTGCATCTTGCTGCGTATTATAACTCTTAACCTCAACGG
>JBOIFQ010000057.1:0-4316 GCA_050741655.1 Burkholderiales bacterium
GTATAAGTAGCATCAATAAATATTTAAGTTGAAAGGGTATAAGGCTGCTCCCCCATGCCTCCGCAGCGCAAACCTGTTGCCAAGCTCTCGTACGAAAGCGAAGAACGCTTTCGCGCCTTGATTCAGAATTCCACCGACATCATTACCATCCACGATGCAGGTGGCATCACCATTTACGAAACGCCTTCAGCATCGCGCATTCTCGGCTATCCGCCTAACACGCTGATCGGCAAATCACCGTTCGAATCCATTCATCCCAAGGATGTGGAGGGCGTGCACGTAGCCTATCGCCAGGTGCTGGAAGGTTCCCGTCATGCGCTGCCGGTCGAGTTCCGCTTTCGCCACGCGGACGGCTCATGGGTCTGGCTGGAGGCGGTGGGGGCCAATCTCTTGCAGCATCCGGGAATCGAAGGCATCGTGCTTACTTCGCGCGATATTACTCCGCGCAAGAACGCCGAGAAGCAACTCAGTTATCTGGCCAATCACGACGCGCTGACCGGCCTGCCCAATCGCTTACTGATGGAAGACCGCCTGCGCCAAGTCATTGCTCAGGCGCACCGCAACGGACAGCTGGCGGCACTGATGCTGATTGATCTGGATGAGTTCAAGATGATCAACGAATCGCTGGGGCACCACGCAGGCGATGTACTGCTGATGGAGGTGGCACGGCGCATCAAGCAATGCGCGCGCGAAGGCGACACCGTGGCCCGCCTGGGCGGCGACGAGTTCGCCGTGATTCTGCAGAATGCCGGGACCGTCGAACACGTAAGCGGCGTAGCGCAAATGATACTCGAGGAGTTTGCCCGTCCGCTCACCATCGAGCGGCAGGAGGTATTCACTTCCGCCAGCATCGGCATCAGCTTGTACCCCAACGACGGCAGCGAGCCTGATATTTTGGTCAAGCACGCCGACACCGCGATGTACAGTTCCAAGAAGCTCGGGCGCAGTAATCATCGTTTTTTCACCGATGACCTGAATACCAAGGTGCGCGAGCGCATCGTGCTGGAAAACGGCTTGCGCACCGCCATTCAGCGCAATGAACTCAGGTTGTATTACCAGCAGAAGGTGGCTATTGCCAGCGGGCGCATCATCGGTGTGGAGGCGCTGTTGCGCTGGCAGCATCCGCAGCTCGGTTTGATTTCGCCGGAAATTTTCATTCCCATCGCCGAGGAAACAGGATTGATCGTCCCCATCGGTGAATGGGTGATGCGCACGGCTTGCGAGCAGATTCACCTCTGGCATGCCGCCTCGCACAAGTTGCACGTGGCGATCAATCTGTCGCCGTATCAGTTCCGCGAGGAAGGTCTTTGCGACAAGCTGGTTGCAATCATGCGACAAAACGCAGTGCCTGCCGGCTGGCTGCAAGTGGAGATCACCGAAAGTCTGCTGATGGAAAACGCGGAAAAAGCGATTGCCGCCCTGAATATACTTAAATCACACGGTGTCGCCATCGCCATAGATGATTTCGGCACCGGTTATTCGAGCCTCAGTTATCTGGGGCGTCTGCCGCTGGATATACTTAAAATTGATCAGTCGTTTGTGCACAATATCGCTAACGACGAAGGCAACACCGCTATCGTGCGCGCCATTCTGGCTTTGTCGAAGAGTCTGGGCATGAAAGTGGTGGCGGAGGGCGTGGAATGTGTAAACGAACTCGACTTCCTGAGAGCGCATGACTGCGATTTTGCTCAAGGGTTTCTTTTCAGTCCCCCGGTGGAATCCGCGGCGTTTATGCAGCAGGTCAAATCAGCTGCCCCGGGAAAAACCGGGATCGAGACCGGAGCTTTTAAACGCTAGACGTAAACGGAGCGTTTATTTGCACGCGGCGAGCGTCAGAGCCTGCAGCACATCACCGCTGCGGCTGTTTTGCACGAAAACCGCCACCCCCGTGTCCTGTAATTTCCAGCCGCGCTGCAAACTGAAAGTCTGCTGAACCCGCGCGTTACCCTGTGCATCCAGCGCTATCGGCCCCACCAGTTCGCGTACCACGAAATCATGGCGCAGGGTGTGACCGCTGTTTTCCCCAGCCTTGACCGCATTACTCAAGTTATTTTCGTAAAGCGCGAGATAAATTTGCGCATTTTGACGCTCCAGGCTGCCGGGCACCGCGATTTGCGTGCTCACTTGCAGCTGATTCTGTAGCGCGACGTTGAGCCCGAGGCTGATATCCGCTAGCGGTTTTTGTTTGTTGATTTCATTGATTTTATCGCTGGTGTCGTCCCACAGGAAACCGCGCCGGTAATCTTTCCCGTTCAATACCAGCTGTGGAGTATAAACAAAGCTCGAACGGCTGATTTGCGCCGACTGACGCTGGCGTTCGGTGAACTTGGCTTGCGAAAACACATCGCGCCAGCCGAGGTAATTCCAGTAATCAACGTGAAACGCCAGCGGCACCAAGCGCTCGCTGGGCAGACCTTTGGCGGGCAGCTTGCTCACCCATTCATCGGTGGGCGGACAGCTGTTGCAGCCTTCCGAAGTGTAAAGCTCCAGCAGCGCGACGCGTTGTGCCCCGCTTTTGACCGCGCATTCAGCCGCGACGGCGGAAACAGGCAGGGCCATGGCCAAAAAACCGGTAATCAAAAAAAAGGTATTTTTCATGTGATGGAGGCCTTTGCAATGTCATGGTTCCTTGGTCGTTTCAGCACGCTTTAATTGACAGTGCCGTTCCCGCCTGGTTCCTGCCCGTGTTTTTCAGAGCAAGGTTAATTTGCTATGATTCCACCCTACCTCATGTTAAATATCGATCTTCACAGCCATTCCACTGTTTCCGACGGACTGTTATCCCCAGAAGAGCTGGTGCAGCGTGCGGCGGCGCGCGGCGTCAAGGTTTTGGCGCTTACCGATCACGATGATACAGGCGGGCTTGGCGCCGCGCGCGCCGCCGCCCTGCGCTGCGGCGTGCATTTGATTTATGGCGTGGAAATTTCCGTTAGCTGGAATACCCAGACCCTGCATGTTGTAGGTCTCGATATTGATCCAGCGCATCCGGGGTTGCTGCGGGGATTGCAAAGCATACGTTCCAGCCGTGCCGGACGCGCGCAGCGAATCGCGGCGGAGCTGAAAAAAATCGGAATCCACGACGCACTGGAAGGCGCCTATGTCCATGCGGGGAATCCTGGTTTAATCGGGCGCACCCATTTCGCGCGCTATTTAGTGGAACAAGGGCATGCCAGCGATGTGCACGAGGTATTCAAAAAATTTTTAGTGCCGGGGAAACCGGGTTATGTTGAACACCGCTGGGCGGCACTGGCCGATGCCGTGGACTGGATTAACGCCAGCGGCGGATTGGCCGTCATGGCGCATCCCGGCCGTTATCCTATCAACAGCAAGCAAATGCGGCAATTACTCGCCGAGTTCAAGCAATCAGGCGGTGCGGCGGTGGAAGTGGTGACCGGCAGTCACCAGCCCGAGCAATATGCCGTGTTTGCCCGTTACGCTCAAGAATTCGGTTTGCTGGCTTCCGCCGGCTCGGATTTTCACGGCCCCGGTGAAAGCCGCCGCGACCTTGGCCGGTTGCCGGAGTTGCCGCTGGGTTGCGCTCCGGTGTGGGAACAACTGACGGGACTGGAATTCGTTGCGCGGTCCTGACGCATGGCGCAATTTTTTTCCGTGCATGTCACGCACCCGCAGCCGCGCCTGATGCGCCAAGCAGCGGCGATAGTGCGCGACGGCGGCGTGATCGTTTATCCGACTGATTCCTGTTACGCGCTGGGTTGCCATCTGGGCGATAAAAGCGCCTTACAGCGCATCCGCGCTATCCGCGCGGTGAATGCGCGACACCATTTCACTCTGGTGTGCCGCGATTTATCGGAAATTTCGCACTATGCGATAGTGGACAATCGCCAGTACCGGCTGCTGAAAGCCTGCACGCCGGGCAGTTATACCTTTATACTGCGCGCCAGCCGTGAAGTGCCCAAGCGCCTGCAGCACCCCAAGCGCAGAACCATAGGGCTGC
Source organism: Burkholderiales bacterium (assembly GCA_050741655.1). Taxonomy (GTDB): domain Bacteria; phylum Pseudomonadota; class Gammaproteobacteria; order Burkholderiales; family JAHFRG01; genus JAHFRG01. Next base: position 3,956 of record JBOIFQ010000057.1, read on the forward strand.
GCGTACCGCAGCATCCGGTGGTGCGCGATTTGCTCGCCGAATTGAATGAGCCATTGCTAAGCTGTACCTTGATTTTGCCCGGGGACGAATTGCCGCTGAATGATGCGCAGGAAATCCGCGCCCGTCTCGAGCACCAGGTGGATCTGGTGCTGGATGGCGGTTCGTGCGGCGTGGAAATGACCACGGTGGTGGATTTGACCGCAGAGTTGCCGTTGCTGCTGCGGCGCGGCAAGGGTGATGCGGCGATATTTGGCTTGCATTAAAAAAAAGAAGACCACATGAACGATATCATTCAGACCATTGCAATTTGGGCGCTGCCGGTGATTTTCGCGATTACCCTGCATGAGGCGGCGCATGGTTA
>JBOIFQ010000058.1:0-3541 GCA_050741655.1 Burkholderiales bacterium
GCGCGGAATTGCGCGGCGGAATAGCGTTCGGTGGGATCGAGAATGTTGATGAGATGATGCGGCACGCGTGCGCGAATTTGCGCATCGGGTTTCGCGCTGCCGATGTCCATTCCGCGATAAATTTGCGCCGAATCCACGCTGATAATTTCGCACGGAAATTTTTGCGCGAGATGCAACGCCACCGCAGTCTTGCCGCTGGCGGTGGGGCCCATCAGAAAAATGGCCGGTGGCCATTTTGAGTAAGGGGTGAAGGGTGAGGGGTGAAGGGTAGAAGCCTTACCCTCAGGGTTTTTTTGCTCTTTACTCTTCACTCCTCACTCCTCACGCGTTGTTTATTGTCCACGCATGAACATCTTGTCCAGATCGGAAATACTAATTTGATACCACGTCGGCCGGCCATGATTGCATTGACTGGCGCGTTCGGTGGTTTCCATTTCCCGCAGCAGCGCATTCATTTCGGCGAGGCTCAGGATGCGGTTGGCGCGCACCGCACCGTGGCAAGCCATGGTCGCCAGCAATTCGTTGCGCTGCCCGGTCAATACCCGGCTCGCGCCATAATCGCGGATATCCTTCAGCACCGCGCGTGCGAGTTGTGCCGCATCCGCTTCTTTCAGTGCGGCGGGCAACGCACGCACGGCCAAGGCATTCGGCCCCAGCGGCGCGATTTCAAATCCCAGTTCGCGCAACGCCGTTTGCTGTTCTTCCACCGTGGCCACGTCGAGCTTGTCGGCATTGAATGTCACCGGAATCAGCAGCGGTTGCATGGTGCTCACGCCGTTATCCAGCGTCTTTTTGAGTTTCTCGTACATCACGCGCTCATGCGCGGCGTGCATGTCCACGATCACCAGTCCCTGGGTGTTTTGCGCCAGGATGTAAATGCCCTGCAATTGCGCCAGCGCGTAACCCAGCGGCGAGATTTCCTGTTGCGGCGGCGGCAAAAGCGCGCGTTCCGCAGCGGCAAATAAATTCTGATAAAACGCCGCGGGTTGCGCCGCAGCCAGCGGCATCGCTTGCTGTGTGGCATGAACCGGCGCGATGAAAGGATTGCCGGGCGCGGCGCGCGCGGCGTCATGCATTACCACCGCCGGCGACAGCGCCTTGTTGAGCGCGTGATAGATAAACTGATGCAGCGCGCGGCTGTCCCTGAAACGCACTTCGATTTTGGTCGGATGCACGTTGACATCCACCTGTGCCGGATCTATTTCCAGAAACAGCACGAACGCCGGATGGCGGCCGTGATGCAATATGTCCCGATACGCTTCGCGTATGGCATGGGCGATTAATTTATCGCGCACGAAGCGGCGGTTGACGTAAAAATATTGTGCGTCGCGCGTGCCCCTGGAATAAGCGGGCAGCCCCGCCAGTCCCCACAACCGCAAACCGGAAGAGTGTTCGTCCACTGCTACCGCGGCGCCGGCAAACTCTACACCGAGCACCGCTGCCATGCGGTTTTGCGCGTCTTGCACCGCGAGCCGCCATTGCGCGCGCGCGTTGTGCTGCAGCGTGAAAGCGGTTTCAGGGCGCGCCAGCGCGATGCGCTTGAACATTTCTTCGCAATGCGCGTATTCGGTAGCGTCGCTTTTGAGGAATTTGCGCCGCGCCGGAGTGTTGAAATAAAGATCCCGCACTTCGATGCGGGTGCCGGTACTCAACGCGGCGGGTTCGGTTTTCCCCATGGCGCCGCCCGCGCACTCGATTTTCCACGCGTGCTTGCCGTTCGCCGTGCGGCTAGCGAGAGTGAGCCGCGACACGGCGGCGATGCTGGCCAGCGCTTCGCCGCGGAAGCCCAGGCTGGTCACCTGTTCCAGATCTTCCAGGCTGGCGATTTTGCTGGTGGCGTGGCGCGCCAGCGCCAGCGGCAGATCCGCTTTGGTGATTCCGCCGCCGTTGTCGGTGATGATGAGCGACTTGATTCCGCCTTGCGTCAACTGCACCGTGATTTCGCCGGCGCCGGCATCGAGGCTGTTTTCCAGCAATTCCTTCAGCGCCGAAGCGGGGCGCTCCACCACTTCGCCGGCGGCAATTTGATTAATCAGTAAATCGGGTAAAACACGAATAACGGGCATGCAGCGCAGGCGAGCAGGTTGACAAACGCAGTATACCTTTTTTCGCTTATAATCCACGCTTCGTCAAGAACCAGCGCAGGGAGTGTTTAATAATGCAGATTGGCATTCCGGCCGAGACGCGCAGCGGCGAGATGCGCGTTGCCGCAACCCCTGAAACCGTCAAGAAAATCCTGGCCGCCGGTCATCACAAAGTACGGGTGCAATCCGGCGCCGGAGTGGCGGCCAGCGTGCCCGATGCGGAATATCAGGCAGCGGGCGCTGACATTGTTGCCGATGCACAGGAACTCTACAGCCAGTCGGAAATCATCCTCAAGGTGCGCGCGCCGCAAGCCGATGAACTGGCGCAAATCAAATCCGGCGCCATCCTTATCGGTCTTTTGAATCCGCACGATAAAGCAGGCATAGCAGCGCTGGCGCGCCAGGGCGTCACTGCTTTCGCGATGGAAGCGCTGCCGCGCATCAGCCGCGCGCAAAGCATGGATGTGCTGTCCTCGCAAGCCAACATCGGCGGTTATAAAGCCGTCATGCTGGCGGCGGATCATTATCAGCGCATGTTCCCGATGCTGATGACCGCGGCCGGCACCATCAAGGCGGCGCGCGTGATCATCATGGGTGTGGGTGTGGCGGGATTGCAGGCGATTGCCACCGCCAAGCGTTTGGGCGCGGTGATCGAAGCCACCGATGTGCGTCCCGAAACCAAGGAACAAGTCGAATCGCTGGGCGCGAAATTCATCGAAGTGCCGCTTACCGAGCAGGAAAAAGAACTCGCCAAGGGCGCGGGCGGTTACGCGCGCGAGATGGGCGAGGATTACAAACAGCGCCAGGCGGCTTTGGTGGCGGAGCGCATCAAGCAGGCCGACATCGTCATCACCACCGCGCTGATACCGGGACGCAAAGCGCCGGTGCTGGTGACCGAGGAAATGGTCGGGAGCATGAAGCCCGGTTCGGTGATCGTGGACATGGCGGTGGCGCAGGGCGGCAACTGCCCGCTTTCGGAACTGGATAAAATCGTGGTGAAGCACGGCGTCCGGATCATCGGCATCGCCAATCTGCCGGCTCTGGTGGCGGCGGATTCCAGCGCGCTTTACGCGCGCAACCTGCTTAATTTTTTCGATTTGCTGGTGGACAAGAAAACCGGCCAGGTGAATCTCAACCGCGAAGATGAAATCATCGCCGGCTGCCTGCTGGCGCATGGCGGTGAAGTGGTAAAAAAGTGAATAAGTGAACGAGTGAACAAGTGAACGAGGGAAAACCCTGGGTCCTGCTTTGATAATTTACTTGTTCACCCATTCACCCGTTCACTTGTTCACGCATTATTCTGGAGAACTCGAATGACTGGAACCGTTGACCCGACCATTATCAATCTGGTGGTATTCGTGCTGGCGGTGTTCGTCGGCTATCACGTGATCTGGAACGTCACGCCCGCGCTGCACACGCCGCTCATGAGCCTCACCAACGCGATCTCGAGCGTGATC